>JAXHNP010000001.1 GCA_034520365.1 Desulfobacterales bacterium | reverse complement strand
CCTTCAAGGTAAGAGATCGTTTCATACACAACAATCTTCACGGCAATGAAGTCTGCCAGAACCGCTTTTTCCGCTGATTGCGAAAAGAGATGATGACTTCTACCCCTATTGGCGGGTAGGCTTCATCAAGGTAAAATAATAAACAGCCCCCGCCCGGATATCCGGCGGGGGTTTTTATTTTCGGGCGGGGCAATGCGGTATATTTAGACAGGAGGCAAACATGGCGTTCAGCATTGCGGTGATCATCATTCTGGGGCTGTTGGCGGATTATCTGTTCCGAAAAATCAAAGTTCCCGGCCTGGTCGGAATGCTTCTGGCAGGCATCCTTGCCGGCCCCTATGTGCTGGGCCTGATGCGGCCTGAAATGATGGACGTATCCGGGGATTTCAGGAAAATAGCGCTTATCGTTATCCTCCTCCGCGCGGGCTTTGAACTCCACCGGGACACCCTAAACCGCGTGGGCCGGGCGGCATTGATTATGAGCACGGTGCCGGCTTTATTTGAAATGGCCGGCATCATGCTGGCAGCTCCCCGGCTTTTACACATGAGCCTCCTGGATTCGGCCCTTCTGGGCGCCATCCTGGCTGCGGTATCCCCGGCAGTGGTCGTGCCGTTGATGATCGATTTCATGGACCGCGGCCGGGGAGCGAAAAAGGGCATCCCTACCCTGATTTTAGGCGCCTCATCGGTGGACGACGTGTTCGTGATCGTTATTTTTACAATCCTGATGGGCATGCACGGCGGCGAGGAGGTCAATCTGTGGCTGAAGCTCACCGAAATTCCCATATCCATCAGCCTGGGCATACTGGCGGGGATGATCCCGGGCTACCTGCTTTACCTGTTATTTAAGAAATACGACTGGCGGCCGCCCAAGCGCACTATGATGGTCATGGGCGTAGCTATTTTCCTTACCTGGCTGGAAACGGCCGCAGAAGGCATAGTGCCGGTAGCCAGCCTTCTGGGGGTGATGGCCATCGGCTTTATCATCCTGGAAAAATCCGAACCCATCGCGCATCTCATCTCCCAGAAATTAAAAAAACTGTGGGTATTTGCCGAGCTTCTGCTGTTTGTGCTGGTGGGGGCCCAGGTCAACATCCACGTGGCCTGGAAGGCTGGACTTGCCGGAATTGCGGTGATTGCCATCGGACTTGTTTTCAGAAGCTTAGGGACCTATCTCTCCCTGATCGGAACCCCGCTCAACTTCAGGGAAAAGCTGTTCTGCATCGTGTCCTACGTGCCCAAGGCCACGGTGCAGGCCGCTATCGGCGCGGTCCCTCTGGCCG
Source organism: Desulfobacterales bacterium (assembly GCA_034520365.1). Taxonomy (NCBI): domain Bacteria; kingdom Pseudomonadati; phylum Thermodesulfobacteriota; class Desulfobacteria; order Desulfobacterales; species Desulfobacterales bacterium. The sequence goes on along the minus strand of JAXHNP010000001.1, from coordinate 49,793 downwards.
CCGGGGTTGCCTCTGGCGAGCTCATCCTGGCGGTGGCGGTGTTATCCATCCTTGTTACCGCCCCCATCGGTGCCTTCGGGATCATGACCATGGGAGAACGGATCCTGGATCATAGCGAAACCGCCTCCTATCGATTCCGGGAGCTTCGGGAACAGTTCGGCCTGCCCCGGGTGGGAGAACGGGTGAGAAACAAGGATACCGATACAGTATGGAAGGTAATCGAAGAAAAAGAGGACTGGATCCCGGAATCGGTCGGAGATAATTCTGCCGGGCAACTTATCCCGGCCGTATATATTCGCTACTGGAAAGAAGACGGAGATTTACAACCCGGCCGGGGAAAAACCTATACCCTGCGCTACAGCAAAAATGATCAGTCATTTAATGATCACTGGGAAATTCTTTATGACTGGTAGAGACGCTCAATTTAAGCGATCATAAATAGCAGTTCATCCGGATCCGCTGCCTTTTCCGAGATCATCGAGATATCCACGTCCGTTCGGGTGTAGTCGGAGAGCAGGTCAATGGTGTTGGCGATTTGGGATTTCGGGTAAAAATTGAAATCCGCCAGGGATTTATAGAAGCGGGTATAGATCTCCGGCTGGGTGCGCACAAATATTTTATGATCACAGGAAAGGTCGAAATACCGGGCAAAATGATGGACGAGCAGGTAAAAGCAGGCGGCTGAGAAATATTTGGTATTCGGCTGTTTGTTCAGCTCCGGGTAAAAGCGGATGATTTCAATCCGCCGGGCAAAGCGATTCAGGGAAATGGTGAGGTTTTGCGAAACTTCATCATCCGTTGCGTTGTCGGTCAGGAAATATGCAATGCAGTCGCCTTCCGCCAGAAAGCTGATGGTATAGCGGCTGAGTAAAAGCGGCAGGGTCTGCCGTATGAATTCGGAGGCGGGCAGCGCTTCAACCTGATCCTTATTTAAGGGCTTTGGCGGTATGCCCAGCGATTCGCGCGCCGCCTTGTGCTTCAGGTAGTCATCCAGCATTGATTCTCTTTAAATGCCTGTTCTTCTCTTTTAATTATTATTCGTATTCGTACTCGTGCTCGTACTCGTAATCGATTTAAGTTCGAGTACGAGTACGAGCACCGTTCCGCTTACGCGGAACTGAGTACGACGGATAGTTCTTCAGAACTCTCCTATACGTTTATTCCCGCCCGAAATCCCTGATGCACCGCATCAAAGGCCATGCCCACATTGCCGGCGTCCCCGGCCACGGTGCAGGCAATGCCCCTGGATTCGATCAGCTGCTCAAGGTCATTGTCCGATCGCGCGCCCACGGATAGCACCACGGTATCGGCGGGGATTTCTTCAGCCCCGTTTTCCGCCTCGATCTTGATGCCCTTCTCCGTGATTTCAAGGGCCTTGGCCGCCACCCGGCTCTGGATCCCATAGCGGGAAACATCCTGGAGCATCCCCCATCGCGTGGTTTTGCCGAAATCCTTGCCGATTTTCTCCATCATCTCAAGCACCGTGACCTGCTTGGTTCCTTTGGTGGCCATTTCATAGAGCACATCCGGGTCCTCCGCCTGATTCACAAACAGAAACTTAAGCGTCTCAGCACTCAAGGTGCCTTTTTCCGCCAGAAAGAGGGCGGTTTCCACGCCGACCGCCCCGCCGCCGACCACCACCACATTTCTGCCGGTATAGGCTTTTCCAAACAGCACATCCCAGGATTGGACCACATGGGGCAGTTCAATGCCGGGGATCGGCGGCGCCATGGGCACAGCCCCGGTGGCCAGGATGATGTGATCCGGTTTTTCCTTATCAATCAAAGCCTCATCCACGGCGGTATTCAGGCAGACCCGGATATTCCGGATGGCCACCTGGTTTTCCAGATCCCGGGCCAGTTCGGCGAACTCCTCGCGGCCCGGGGGCGCGGCCGCTAAATAGAGCTGTCCGCCCAGGTGATCGCCTTTCTCGTAAAGGCTGACGTCATGGCCCCGGTCGGATGCGGCAATGGCTGCATTCATGCCGGCCGCCCCGCCGCCGATGACCATGACTTTTTTGGGATTTTCGGCGGTTTCACAGCTGATCTCGCACTCATGCCCCGCCAGCGGATTGCAGAGGCATTCCACGTGCTTTAATTTAAACAGATTGTCAAAACAGCCCTGGGCGCAGGCCACGCAGTGGATGATTTCCTTTTCCCGGCCGGTGCGGCATTTTTCCGGAAAATCCGGATCCGCGATCAGGCTTCTGCCCATGGCCACCATGTCACACATGCTGTCCGCAATCATCTCCCGGGCGGTCTCCGGGTCGTTGATCCGGTGGCTGGCAATAACCGGCACATCCACCACCTCTTTGATGCCGCGCGAAAGATAGCCGAATGCCCCACGGGGGACGGATGTTGTAATCTGCGGCACCCGGGCTTCATGCCAGCCCACGTTGATGCAGAGCGCGTCAACACCGGCCTCTGACACCAGGGCCCTGGCATATTCCCGCAATTCGTCGCGGCCCTGGCCGCCCGCCATAAAGTCATTGCCGTTCATCCGGACAATAAGGGGATAGTCTTCGCCCACCGTTTTTTTGATGGCCTGCATGATTTCAATGCCGAACCGGATGCGGTTTTCAAATGAGCCGCCGTATTCATCCTCGCGTTTGTTGGTCAGGGGCGAGAGAAATTCGCTGATCAGGTATCCGGTGCCGCTCAAGACCTCCACCGCGTCAAACCCCGCGGCCTTCACCCGGCCGGCGGCCTGGGCAAAGCTTTCAATGATACCTTTGATTTCCTCAATGGAGAGCTCGCGCGGGGTCTCCTTGGTCAGCCGCGAGGCAATGGGCGAGGGGGCCACCGGCTGCTTGCCGTCCAAAAAGAAGGAAAAATTGTAGCGCCCCGAATGGTTTAACTGCACGCAGGATCGGGCGCCGTTATCATTGATGGCCGCGGCCAGGCGCTTTAAGCCGGGGATGAAGTCGTCCTTGTGCGCCCCGATGTTTAACGAATTGCCCGACATTTCATCCACCGTGGCGAACCCCACGGTGATCATGCCCGCCCCGCCCCGAGCGCGGCGCTCGTAGAAGGCCACGAGCTGGTCGGTGATTTCAAAGTTTTCCGCCATGTTCAAATGCATGGCTGGCAGATAAATCCGGTTTTTTACATCCAGCCGGTTGATGGTGATCGGCTGAAACAATGGGTCTTGCATGGCATCCCCCTCTGATTTGGAATTGATTGTAAACTTGAAAAAATCCTCCATAGGGCAACAAGTGTCAAGAAAAAACTCTTATGGGCTTCTTATGCTTCCACCCGGCAGGGCACAAACCGGTGGATGGGCGTGCCGATGGGGTCTCGGTGGATGTTTTGGGTCAGGTAATTGACATTCAGGCCATGGGTTTGGCCCTCGTAGATCAACCCGAACCCGTGCGGGATGAGAACTGTTCCCGGCCGCACCCGGCGGCTGACCTCCAGTTCCCCGGTCTCGCTGCCCGCCCGGGTGGTCACACGCACTTTCTGGCCGTCCGAAAATCCCATTTTCTCTGCATCCGCCGGACTCATGGCAATGGTGCCGGCCCGCCTTTCCTTGTTCCAGTCCGGGTTCCGCATCAGGGTGTTGGCATTGGTTCGCATGTGCCGCCCGGCATTTAAGATCAGGGGGAATTCATCCGGCATCTTTAAGTCTTCGGCTTCGGTCTGCGCATTAAGGGCCTTGACCTCGTTTTCCAGTTCCGGGATATGGACTTCGATTTTGCCGGAAGGCGTCTTGATGCCGTCCATGGGGTTTTCTTCATCCGCCTGGCCCACCCACAGGCCCTGGGGCGTATCCAGGATGGCCTGAAAGATCCGGTCGCCCTGGTCCATGCCGGTTTCAAATCCGGCGCGCGCCGCGTTTTTCCGAAATGATTTGGGTGCGGTCATGAGGATCCCCCATAGGGCCGCCAGGTTGGCGCTGTCCCATTTTCGGCCCAGGGTTTGGGCCAAAACAAAGGGCATGGCGGAAAGCGCCCGGGGTTCGGTTTGGGCCCATTCCATAAGTTTGGCGCCGAATGTCAGGCGGTCGCCGTCAGCCGCTTCATGGAGTTTTTCGGGGATTTCAGGGATCAGTCCCAGCCGGTCTGCCAGGCGGGTAAAAATCTGGGCTCCTTCCAGACAGTCACCGGGCGGTTCCACAACGGGCCGCCGCATCTGGAAGAAAACCTCGGGGTAAGTCCAGGGAAAGAAGGTGCCGTCCCAGGATTCGTAGTAGGATCGGCAGGGGAGCACATAGTGCGCAAAGCGGGCGGTTTCGCTCATTACGAGCTCATTTGTCACCAAAAGATCAAGTTTTGCGAAGGCCTCTTCATAGGCTGATGTGTCCGGATAGGATCTGAGCGGGTTGCACGCGCTTACAAACACCGCGCGCAGCCGTTCCGGATGCCCGGCCATGATCTCCTCGGGCATCACCGCGGGCGGAAACGCCCCGCCCGCCACTGGCGGGACGTTTGTGGCAATCGTCCGCCAGGTTTTTGGATCGCGCTCATCCGCATGAAACCCCATGGGCACCACCATGCCCGGAATGATGTTGCCGCCCCGTACCCCGAAAATACCGCACACCACGCCCAGAATGTTCATCAGATAGGAGTTTAAGGTGCTGTGCCGGCCCATGTAGATCCCTAAATCCGGATGCATGCACCAGCGCCGGGTGGTCATCAGGCGGCAGAGCTCAACAACCTGATCGTAGTCGAGTTCGCAGACCCTGATGGCCGATTTTGCATCAAACTTCTCAAACCAGGGCCGGATACTTTCCCATCCCTCAACAAACTGCGATAGGTAATCCGTCGATTCCCAGCCGTTTTCAAGAATAACGGCGATCATGGCCTTGATTAAAAGGGCATCCGTTCCCGGCCGGATGGGCAGATGCATGTTGGCGACCGCTGCGGTTTCGCTCTCTCTGGGATCAATGACCACCAGGAGCCGATCCGGGTCCTTTGAAAAGTCCTTCAGCACCTTGGGCGCCCGCGGCATCTGGTGGCTCTCCATGCCGTTCCATCCCCAGCCCACAAGCATCTCGGCCTGATGTTCGTCCGGAATGGCCACATTATACTGCTTGCCCAGCATCCGGCCGAACACCCACCACGAGCCGGAAAATTCCTGGCCGGCAGAGGAATAGAAATTCTGGGAGCCCATGGCGCGCAGAATGGAAAGTCCGAATGCGCCCTCAAAATGCCCGCCCTGGGAGCTGGCACCCATGTAGGCCAGAGCGCGCGGGCCGTATTGCTGGACCACTTCCTGCGTTTTCCCGGCGATCTCATCAATGGCCTGGTCCCAGGAGACGGGCTCAAACCGATCGCCCACGCGTTTTAAGGGTTCGGTCAGCCGATCCCCGGGGTACTGGTGATAAAGGACATTAAGCCCCTTTCTGCATACATAGCCTTTGCTTCGCGGGTTGGCCTTGTCCGGCCGGACCTTGACCAACCGGCCGTCTTCCACCAAAACTTCCAGGCCGCAATTCTGGGCGCACAGCACGCATGCGGTTTTATGCCATTTGCTCATGGGATGAAACTTTCGGTTAATTGGGTCTTAAAACTGGATGCCCCGTTTTTGGGCCATGGTCATCATCTGATCCATGCCGGTTTTGGGCGGGGTGCGCTGCTTATCCGTCTCCTTGGGCACAAGCTGCATGGCCTCCGAGGGGCAGGTGGTCACGCACAGGCCGCAGCCGATGCACCGGTCCCGGTTGACTTCCGCCACTTCATCGGCGGTTAGGGTGATGGCCCCCATCTGGCAGCGGTCCAAGCAGGTCTCGCACCCGGTGCAGGCATCCTGATCCACTTGGGCGAAGTAGTTTGAAAACACCATCTCCGCCGGCCGGGGGTGTTCATTCAAGGAGGCCAATACCCCGCAGCAGCATCCGCAGCAGTTGCACATGCCGCCCGGGTTCTGGGCGGTGGCGGGCTGGGTGACCAGGCCTGCCTCGTGGGCTTTTTTAAGGATTTCGATGGCCTCATCCGACGTGATTTCGCGGCCCATGTGATTGTCAATGTAATACTGGCCCATGGAGCCGAACATGAAGCAGACCTCCAGGGGGTTGTCGCAGGCTTTACCGAGCAGCTGTTTCTGTTTTCTGCAGGTACATTCGGTGACCACGATTTTCCTGGTGTTTTTCAATATCTCGCAGGCATCGTCATAGGCGGCCACATGCTGAGTCACATCAATGGATTTCTGGATCGGGATGGTGCGGAGAAAGTTCTCGGCATTTTCAACCATGGTTTGCTTGAATCCTTCCTGATAATATTGCTCCATTAATTCAGCCAGGGTTTTTGTCATATCCGTGGTATGAAATTCAAACAGGCCGTGGACAAACGGGACAGCCCCGTATTTGACGGAATCCCCTTTCCGGAGGCGGAACAGGAGCTTGCGCCGGGCCATGTCTTCGAGTTTTTCCCGCACGGTGTCAACCGGCTGGCCGATCCGCTCGGCAACGGATTCTGGCGGCTCAAGCATCGGGCTTAACGCCAGAAACATCTCCGCGTCATCTTTTGAGAAGAGCTCCTTTAGGATTTTTATTTCCACGCCGGATTTTGTTGCCGGAAATCCCAGTGAATACTTGTCCAGCCGCTGCTGGAGGTCTTGATAAATACTTTCTGTCATAAACCGTTCCTTTCGGGTCAGAAATGGGTTTTTTGGCATGCAGGCCAGCCATTATTGGGCTGCTTGTATGCAGTATGGAAAAATTGTTTCAGCCTGAAACACTCTTGCGCATCCGTTTTTTTATTGAAAACCTGGGGGTTTTTCAAATATGAATTTCAGAATCATATTAATTAATGATAGCAGGTTTAAAAATATCCGAAAAGGGGCAAACCATGGAAAAAGGCTATATTCAGGTATACACGGGAGACGGCAAGGGTAAGACAACGGCCGCGCTGGGGCTTGCGCTGCGGGCCGCGGGCGCCGGCTTAAAGGTCTATATCGCGCAGTTTATCAAGCAGGGCTGCTACAGTGAACTGGATTCGCTGAAGCGGTATGCGGATTATATCACCATTGAACAGTTCGGTACGGGCAGATACATCCGGGGAAATCCGGAGCCCGCGGATATCGAGGCGGCAGAGCGCTGTTTGGCGGCCGTCCGCGCGGTCGTGGAATCCGGCGATTATGACATCGTCATCATGGATGAAGCCGGGGTGGCGGAGCATTTCAAGCTGATTGAGGCCCGGGATGTGCTGGATATTATTGATATAAAACCGGAAGCCCTGGAACTGGTGATCACCGGCCGCGGCGTGTCAGAGGCGGTCATGGCCCGGGCGGATCTGATTACCGAGATGAGGCCCATCAAGCATTATTATGAGGACGGGGTGTTGGCACGGGTCGGCATCGAAAGCTAAAATCCGGTTTAAAAACGTCCCCTTTTGTCCAATTTCTGCGTCAGGCTCAAATTTTAATCCTCACAATACTTCAAGTATTGCTCCGGTTAAAATTTTCGCCTTCCTTGAACTTGAACAAAAATGAATATTTTCAAACCGGATTTACTAAGTTTTAAGATGGTTGAGAATGGAAATAAAATAATGCGGGAAGTGACATTTGTTTTAGGCGGGTGCCGGAGCGGGAAAAGCAGCCATGCCCTGACCCTGGCGCAAAAGCGGCTCGGGGCGGAAAACTGCTTTATTGCCACCTGTGTGCCCTATGATGATGAGATGAACGATCGGGTCAGACGGCATCAGGCGGAGCGCGGGGAAAACTGGCGCACGGTGGATGCGCCGCTTGAGCTGCCGGAGACCATTGAAAAACAAGGCAGAACAGCAGATGTGATGGTGGTGGACTGCCTGACATTGTGGATGAACAACTTGATAATGGAAGATTTGTCAGATGAGGCGGTGTTTGAAAAAGTTGAGACCCTGAAGAGGGCCCTGGATAATGTTCAGTGCCCGGTGTTTGTGGTTTCCAATGAAGTGGGCGGGGGCATTGTGCCGGAAAATCAACTGGCGAGACGGTTTCGGGATTTGACCGGCTTTGCCAACCAGCGCGTGGCCGAATGTGCAAATCAGGTGATATGGATGGTGGCCGGGATTCCGGTTAGGATAAAGGGTTAATATTTTTATCCCGCCAAGCCGCAGAGCGCGCAAAGGGCTATCTTTCAAGCACTTCCACCGCTGCCACCCGGTTAATTAACCAGTCGCCCTCGATTTTTTTAAATTTGCACGCCAGTTCATGGAATTCATCAAACTGGCGCTTGCTGTCTTGTGCGCCGGCATTGATTCGGGCGGTGAGGCGGACGCTGGCGGTGTTTTCATCCGGAAAATCGATTGATATATCGTAGATGTCCAACTTGATGCGCTCATAGCGGGCGCGGCCGGACATGGCATAGGCCCGGATATCCTGCCTGGAGAACTCTCCGGAAACGTCTCTGTAGGGCGTCTGCGGAATTTCCAGCACACACGGGTCCGTGAAAATCTCGGCAATGTTTTTGGCATGGCCCGCCGCCATAAGCTTGTTTTCCGATTCATCCTTTGAGACCCGCTCCGCGAGTTCATCCAGCCGGCTGCGGATTTTTTCCGCATCGGTTTGATAAAAAAAGAAGAATCCCATCAGGCCTGCGGCCAGGCAGACGGCGATAATGATCAAGGTTCTGGGGCTTACCATAGGGGGGCTCCGACGATACGGTTATTAGGGGTCTGGCCGAAATGGTGCTGTTCCATGGGCACGCGCCGGTTGTCGCCGACCACATAGAGGTGATCCGGCTTGACCTGCCGCGGCGAAAGCGTCCAGTCATAAGTATAGTTAATATAGGGTTCCTCGAGTTTGCGGCCATTAATATGCAGTTCGCCGCTTTCAAACGCTACGGTCTCGCCGGCAACAGCAACCACCCGTTTTAACAGCATCACGGATCGGCCGGCCATCCGGACGGCCACGATGTCGTATCGGTCCGGGGATGAAAAGGCATACCTGAGCGTGTTGCAGAAGTTCATCCGGCCATCGGAATAGGTCGGCGCCATGCTGTGGCCGTGAATCCGGAACGGGATCAGGAAAAAGTGAAACACAACAAACGCGAGGGCGGCCACCAGGGCCGCCCGAATGACAAATCTTTTGTTAAAGTTTGGCAGGAAAAAGGCGCGGAGTTGATCAATCAACATGGTCAGTCAGTATGCTCAATTTAGGTCAGTGATACCTATTTTTCTTTGCGAAGCTCTTTCTTGTCGATTTTGCCCACCGCGGTCAGCGGCAGTTCGTCCCGGATTTCAATTGTTTTCGGGACCTCGTATGGCGCCAGCTTCTCCTTGGCAAAATTGATGATATCGGTTTTTAATTTTTCCGGGTCGCCGTCATCTGAATAATCCGGGGATAGCGTCACATAGGCCTTGACGATCTCAGAGCCCGGGTTTTCCGGATTGAGAACCCCGATGGTGGCGATCATGTCAATGGCGGGATGGGCGGCCATGATTTCCTCCACTTTTTTGGAGAAAACCTTGAACCCGCTGACATTGATCATGTCCTTGGTCCGGTCCACAATGCGCACATACCCCTCTTCGTCAAATATACCCACGTCGCCGGTGTGCATGTAGCCATCCGCATCAATGGCCTTTTCGGTCTCCTCCGGATTGTTCAGGTAGCCCACCATCACCTGCGGGCCTTTGACGCAGATCTCCCCGGGCTGGCCGATTTCCATCGGCTCGCCGCTGGCCGGATCCACGAGCTTGACATCCGTATTCAAAAGCGGCAGTCCGATGTGGCCGAGCTTTTTTTTGCCCTTGTAGGGATTAACGATAGACAGCGGCGAGGTTTCCGTCATGCCATAAGCTTCAACCAGTTTTCCCTCGCCGATGATTTTTTCGAGTTGCCGCTGGGATTCTTCGGGAAACGGAGCGGCGGCTGAGACAGCGGCCTCGAGATTTGAATGATCAAGCTCTTTGAATTTGGGGTTTTGAATCAACAGGTAGTAGAGCGATGGGACGTTGGCCAGGGCCGTGGGCCGATATTTTTCAATCTGCTTGCAGATATGGTCGGTGTTTCTCGGGTCTGGTATCAGCACCTGGGTCCAGCCCAGATAGACGCAGTTGATGTTAAAAAACAGGCCGGCGATATGAAAGAACGGAAAGCCGGACAGGGCAAGCCCCTGACCCTCCTCCCACTTCAGCCAGGTCTGGATGATGAGCACATCGGCCATCACATTTCTATGGCTTAGCATCGCCCCTTTGGGCGGGCCGGTGGTGCCGCCGGTGTACTGGATGTAGGCGATGTCATTCGGGGTGACGGAGACATTCGGGTCTTTTTCCGAATATTCCCTGCTTGTTAAAATCGATTTAAAAGGCAGGATGGTTTTGGTGTCAATCGGCGAGATTTTCCCCTTGGGGATTTTCCCCAGTAGCTGGCCCAGAAATCGCTTGTAAAAGGGCAGAAACCCGCCCACGCTGGTAACAGCGATGACCTGAAGCGATGGCAGGTCCGAAGCGACTTGCGTTACCCGGGCGGCGAAAATGGCATCCAGGGTCACCAGGGCTTTGGCTTTGGCGTCTGAGAGCTGGTGTTTGAGTTCATCGGCCGAGAGCAGGGGAGAGACCCCGGAGACCGCACAGCCGGCTTTTAAAGTGCCAAGCCAGGCGATCACGTACTCCGGAATGTTGGGCAGGTTGATGCCGACCACGTCCCCTTTTTTCAGCCCGTTTGCCATCAGCATATGGGCAAAGCGGTTGGAGTAGCGGTCCAGATCCCGAAAAGAGATTTCAATTTCCATGAAGCTCATGGCGGGTGTATCCGCATATTTTTCAAGCGTCGGGCGGATGGCATCCACGTAAGAAATTTCCCAGGAACTATGATCCAGATCATTGAGGCCGGGGTCCCAGGATTTTTTCCAAAACTGAGGCTCTGTCATGGCACGACTCCTTTAATTTGGGGTTAGGTGTTGGGTATTAGGTATATTTTATCAATCCGCAGTTTTTTATACGGACAATAAGCAAAGCCAGGGCGTTTCAGCGTATACAGTGTCAATTTCAAGCATCCGTGCATGAAATCCGGCAGGCGGGTTGGGCTATAGAAACAGGAATGAAATTACCGAATTTTCAATATATAAATAATCGAAAAATGATAAAAAATCAAAGGGTTTTTCAGGCCTAAATATGATAAATCTGTTCTGTCGTTTTTCAGGCAGGCGCGGTGACCTGCCCTACGGCGACATGCGTCGTAGAGTCGGCCACCGTGCCGACTGTCTGTCCGTTAACTTATTTTTCCGGATTTTCGATATTAAATGCAAACCGCCGGGTTTCTTCGGTCACAATGGCGCCGCCTTGGGGGGTAAAGCGTCTTTCATAAAAAGTGGCATGGCCGGAGCGGTCAATAAAAATCACCGAAGAGGACCGGGTGCCGTAAATTTCGCTGGTAATGAAAACAGGCGAGAGGATCCGTTCCCATTCCAGGCCGATGCCGGTATCCGGAAGCTCGCGGTCCGGCGGCTGTTCCTGATCAGAGAGCAATTTGAAAAGGCGCTCCGGGTCTATGGGCCGGTTTTCGGCGATGATACCGGCCAGCGCGGATTTGATTTTTTCCACCTTGGGCCAGGGGGTGTTTAAGAGGTGGTTGCTGATGCCGTGAATGCCGGGCGTTAATTTTCTGATCTCATCGGATACATTGGAATACCACCACAGATCGGTCGTCTCGCCCACAATCAGGTTAAAGCCGCTATATTGGTCTTTTGACGGCCGGATGGCTTCAATATAGCTCTGCGGCGGATCTGAGCCCGCTAAATATTCCCGGACCAAATCCCCCCGGGAAGGCCCCTTGCTTTTCCGGTGCAGGGCATCCGGGTGGCGGTAGTTGGTGATGGCGCCGATCCTTCCGGATGTGGTGATGCCCAGCCAGGTGCCCAGGCTTTGTAGATCCCGGCCGGCCAGAATATGCGGCTTGTCTTCCCAATAATCCAGGGGGGCGGTGGGACGGCTGTAGAATTCGTCCCGGTTGGCGGCGATAATCAGCGGATAGTCCGGATGGCGGGCAATGGCGATAGCAATCAGGCACATGGGTTTATTCTTGTCTTTTGAAAACGGGTTTGATAAAAAAATTAATTTTATGGGATCCGGGCGAAGCAGTCTACCGGATCGGTGAAAAATATGTTTTCAGGCGGTTTTGTCTAAACAGCGGGTTGGTTGCGCAACTGCTGTTTGCACAGCCATTGAAATTTTTATACCAAGGAGGGAATAGATATGCAAGAGGTGGTGATCGTAAGCGGTGCCAGAACCCCGGTCGGCGCTTTTGGGGGCTCATTAAAAGATATAACCGCGGTGGAGTTAGGCTCCCTTGTTATCCGTGAAGCCGTGAAGCGGGCGGGCCTCCGTCCGGTGGTAAGCGATGCCATGAAAGCGGCCGCTCCGGATAAACTAAAGGATCAGGGGCCGATCGAGCTTGAAACCCAGGCGGATCAGTGGGACAGCAGCGCCACTCCGGTGGTGGTGGATGAGGTGATCATGGGCAACGTGTTAACTGGCGGCCAAGGCCAGAATCCGGGCCGGCAGGCCATGATCCGGGCGGGAATGCCCAAGGAGACCCCGGGCTTTACGATTAACAAGGTCTGTTCCTCCGGGCTTAAAGCCATTACTTTGGCCGCCCAGTCCATCATGCTGGGCGAGGCCGACGTGATCGTGGCCGGCGGCCAGGAAAGCATGAGCACCGCGCCCATGGCGCTTCCCAAGGCCCGCTGGGGCCATCGCATGGAAGTGACCGGCAAGGGCGAGGTCACCGACCTCATGGTCTATGACGGTCTGTATGAGATTTTTTACGGCTATCACATGGGCCTGACCGCGGAGAATATTATTGAAAAATACGGCATCCCCCGAAAAGAGCAGGATGAGCTATCCGTGCTGAGTCACAACCGGGCCCGGGAAGCCATTCAGTCGGGCCATTTTAATGAAGAGATCGTGCCGGTAACCATTAAGACCCGAAAAGGGGATGTGGTGGTGGATACGGACGAGCGCCCCATGGAAACCGACATGGAAAAGATGGAAAATCTCAAACCGGTTTTCAAGAAAGACGGCAGCGTGACGGCCGGAAACGCCTCGGGCATCAATGACGGAGGCGCCGCGGTGGTGCTGATGAGCGCAGAGAAGGCCAAGGAGCTGGGGTTGACACCCATGGCCAAAATCAGGGCATTTGCCGGCGGGGGCGTGGATCCGGCATATATGGGGCTTGGGCCGATCCCGGCCATCCGCAAGGTGTTGAAGAAGACCGGCGCAAATCTTAAAGATATCGGCGCCATCGAGCTAAATGAAGCCTTTGCCGCCCAGGCCATCGCCTGCATGCGGGAGCTGGAGCTTCCCTATGAACAGCCCAATCCGGTGGGCTCCGGGATTTCCCTGGGACACCCCATCGGCTGCACGGGCGCCCGGCAGACCGTGACCTGTCTGTATCATATGAAGCGAAACCAGCTGGCCTCCGGCCTGATCTCCATGTGCATCGGCGGCGGTATGGGCATGGCCATGATGGTTGAGGCCTAAACATTTTTCGATAAGGAGACCAATCCATGAGAGTCAGCAGAATACTCGGCACACTCGTTGTGTTCGGCATCCCCGCGATCGTGGGCGGCGGCATCGTGTATGCCCTTTGGGAGAGCTTTCCGGCCATGTTCGTCTTCGAAATCATCCTGGGGTTTGCCGCCCTGGGATTCGCCTTCCGGGACGGAGTCAAGATCGGCTGAATATATTTTTTAAGCAATTAAACATCTGAGAACGGATACCCAATGGATTCCAACCTGCCCGAAATCAGTCTCGAACGGGAGATGAAGCAGTCCTATCTGGACTACGCCATGAGTGTCATCATCGGCCGAGCGCTTCCGGACGTACGGGACGGTTTAAAACCCGTGCATCGGCGAATTCTGTTCGCCATGCGCGAATTGAAAAACGACTGGAACAAGCCCTATAAAAAGTCGGCGCGTATCGTCGGTGATGTCATCGGTAAATATCATCCGCACGGCGATTCCGCGGTCTATGATGCGCTGGTCCGGATGGCGCAGAGTTTCACCCTGCGCTACCCCATGGTGGACGGCCAGGGCAATTTCGGCTCGATTGACGGCGACCCCCCGGCGGCCATGCGCTACACCGAAGTCCGGATGATGCGCCTGGCCCATCAGATGCTGGAGGATATTGACAAGGAGACGGTCGATCACCAGTTAAACTACGATGAAACCCTGGAAGAGCCCCAGGTCCTGCCGGCAAAAATCCCCTCGCTCCTTTTAAACGGCTCCTCGGGCATCGCGGTGGGCATGGCTACCAATATCCCGCCCCATAACTTAAATGAGCTCTCCGAGGCCATCAAGGCCCTGATCGATTCGCCCGAGCTGACCTGCGAGGAGCTGATCCAATATCTCCCCGGGCCGGATTTTCCCACCGGCGGGATCATTTACGGCACGCAGGGGATTTATAACGCCTATACCACGGGCCGGGGCAAAATACGGATACGCGGGCGCATCGAGATTGAAACGGATAAAAAGACCAAGGCCGAAACCCTTGTCATCCGGGAAATTCCCTATCAGGTAAACAAGGCCAGTCTGATTGAAAAAATCGCCGACCTGGTCAAGAACAAGCACCTGGAAGGGATCCGATACGTCCGGGATGAATCCGACAAGGACGGCATCCGGGTGGCGGTGGGGCTAAAGCGCGAGCAGATCGCGGAAGTGGTGCTAAACCAGCTCTATAAGCATACCCCGCTGGAGAGCAATTTCGGCATCATCCTGCTGGCGGTGGTGAACAAGCGGCCGGAAATGCTCAACCTGAAAGAGATCCTCGAGTATTTCATTGTGCACCGAAAGGAAATCATAATCCGCCGCACCCGCCATGACCTGGCCAAGGCAGAGGCCCGGGCCCATGTGCTGGAGGGTCTGATCATCGCCCTTGACAACCTGGATGAGGTGGTCTCCCTGATCCGGAAGTCGGCCTCGCCGGGTGAAGCTAAAACCCAGTTGATGACGCGCTTTGAACTGACCGATGTCCAGGCCCAGGCCATACTGGATATGCGCCTGCAGCGGCTGACCGGCCTTGAGCGCGACAAGATCAAGCAGGAGCACGCGGATGTATTAAAAGACATCGCCCGTTTCAAGGAAATCCTCTCCAGTGAGCGCATTATCCTAAACCTGATTAAAGATGAGTTAACCGAAATCCAGGATGCCTTCGGAGATGAGCGCCGCACCAAAATCGTTTCCGAAACCCGGGAGATTACGCTTGAGGACATGATCGCCGAAGAGGACATGGTGGTCACCATCACCAACAGCGGCTACATCAAACGAAATCCGATTACCCTGTACCGCCAGCAGCGCAGAGGCGGAAAAGGCAAGACCGGCATGGGGGTAAAGGATGAGGATTTTGTCGCCCACCTGTTCGTGGCCTCCACGCACCATACTTTTATGTTTTTCACCAATCAGGGCCGGGTCTACTGGTGCAAGGTCTATGATATCCCTCAGAGCGGCCGCACCAGCCGGGGCAAGGCGGTGGTCAACCTCCTGAACTTCAAGCCGGACGAAAAACTGACCACTGTGCTGGCCGTGCCCGAATATGAGCCCGGCTATCATGTGATGATGGCCACCCGGCAGGGCATGATTAAAAAGACCGATATCATGGAATTCTCCCGCCCGCGATCCGGCGGCAAACTTGCCATCAATTTGGCAGCGGGCGATGAGCTGATCGCCATCCGCATGACCGACGGCACCCGAAATGTTTTTCTGTGCTCGCTTTTCGGAAAGTCCATTCGCTTCCATGAGTCGGATGTACGGCCCACGGGCCGGATAGCCCGGGGCGTTAGGGGCATGAGCCTGGTGGAAGGCGATCAATTGGTCGGCATGGAGGTGCTGACCCATGGCCAGACGCTTTTTACAGCAACAGAAAACGGGTACGGCAAACGTACCCTGCTGGATGAATATCCGGTCCAGCGCCGGGGCGGTAAAGGGGTGATCACCATCAAGACCAATGAGCGTAACGGCAAAGTGGTCACCATCCTGGTGGTAGGTGATGAGGATGAGGTGATGCTCATGACCGATATCGGAAAGATCATCCGCATGCCGATCAAGGGGATATCCGTGATCAGCCGGAACACTCAGGGCGTGAAACTGATGGGCATGGAGCCCAACGAGCGGCTGGTCGGCGCGGCGCGGCTGGCTGAAAGCGAAGACGAAGAAGAGTAAATAATGGATGCGGAAACCACGCGAATCGGAGTTGTAGGGGCAGGCAGCTGGGGCACCGCGCTTGCCCATCTGCTGGGGGGCAAAGGGTATCCGGTGAATTTGTGGGCCTATGAGCCGGCGGTTAAGCAAAGCATCGAAAAGAGCCGGGAAAATCAGATGTTTTTGCCCGGTATTTCGCTGCCTGAGGCCATTACCCCGTCAAATGATCTGGCGGCCGTGGTTTCCGGCAAACAAGTCATTGTATTTGTGGTGCCCTCCCATTTGATGCGCGAGGTCTCAGGCCAGGCGGCCGCCCATATCGATCCGGCCGCCTATGTCGTCACCGCCTCCAAAGGCATCGAAAACAAAACGCATCTGACCATGAGCGGGGTCTTGAAAGAGACCCTCCCTGAGGCATTGGCCCCCCGCATATCCGTCCTTTCCGGGCCGAGTTTTGCCGCCGAAGTGGCCCAAAAAATGCCTACAGTGGTGACGGCGGCCTCAGTGGAGCACTCGGCTGCCGCCTATATTCAGAATCTTTTTTCCACTCCGTATTTCCGGGTCTATACCAATGATGACCTGATCGGCGTGGAGTTAGGCGGTGCGGTGAAGAATGTGATCGCCATTGCATCCGGAATTGTGGACGGCCTGGGCCTTGGCCTGAATACCCGCGCGGCCCTAATCACCCGGGGGCTTGCCGAAATCCGGCGGCTGGGAATCAAGCTCGGCGCCAATCCCCATACATTTGCCGGGCTTGCCGGCATCGGGGACCTTCTGCTCACCTGCACCGGCAGCCTGAGCCGCAACCACACGGTGGGGCAGAAAATCGGGGAGGGCAAATCCCTGGATGAAATCCTGGCTGAAATGAATATGGTGGCCGAAGGCGTGAAAACCTCCAAATCGGTATATAACCTGTCCCGCAAGCTCGGGGTGGATATGCCGATTTCCCATTCCGTTTACGCCGTCCTGTATGAGCACCTCTCCCCTGCAGACGGCCTCTACCAGTTAATGACCCGTGATTTGAAGGATGAAATGCTGGATGTCCGATAGGAACCGGAAGTTCCTTTGAATTTGGACTGGCATCTGATTTTTGACTGTTTAAATTAAATTTAGATAGCGGTTTTGGCACACAAAGGCGAGGGGCATCGACAGCGGCTGCGGGAGCGGTTCTTAACCGCCGGACTGGACGGGTTTCATGATTATGAAGTGATTGAACTCCTGCTGACCCTTGGCACACCCCGGAAAGACTGCAAGGACATGGCCAAGGCCGCCCTTAAAAAGTTTAAAACCCTGCAGGGGGTTTTTGAAGCCAGTGACGCACAACTGCGTGAAGTCCCGGGGATCGGCCCCAAAAATGCTTTCGGTATCAAGCTGGTCAAGGCGGTATGGGATCGGTATCTGGAAAAAAAGGTGATCCGGGAGGATCCGCTGACCAATTCCCAGGCGCTTTTTGATTACTTATACCACAACATGGGCGCAAAGGACCGGGAATGTTTCAGGGTGCTGTACCTGGATGCCAAAAACCGGGTGCTGGGCTCTGAGGCGCTGTTTGAGGGCACACTAACGGCGAGTTCGGTTTATCCCCGCGAAGTGGTTAAAAGCGCGCTGGCGCATCAGGCGGCGGCCGTAATATTTGCCCATAACCATCCTTCCGGTGATCCGAAACCCTCGCCGGCCGATTTTTCGGTGACCCGGCAGCTTATTTTTGCGTGCCTGACAATGGGGATTACGGTCCATGAGCATCTGGTGATCGGCGATTACACGTATTTCAGTTTTGCGGACACCGGGCATATCCAGCAGATGTGCCGGGAATTTCAAAAAGAGAATGCCAAATGGACGGGCATTAATGAGTAACAGGGAAGAAAATCGGCCGGATTGTTTTGGAAACCTTGAGAACGTGTTTCCAAAAGGCGCGGACGGCTTGCGCCACTCTCCGCGCCTATGCATGGCCTGTGTATTTAAAACCGAATGCCTTCAGGCGGCCATGGAAAAACCGGCCGGGGCGGCAGTTGAATCGGAAAGGGTGGACCGGGCCTATGAGTCCCGAACCATTGGTTTTCTTGAACGATGGTCCAAAAGAAAAGCCCTGCACCAGAAAAGCAAACAGAAAAAACGCAAGTAAAGGGAGGGGGTAGGATGCGTTCCGTAAAGGACATTGAGGTTTCAGGCAAGAAGGTATTGGTACGGGTGGATGTGAATGTCCCCATGGATGATTTTCAGAACATCACCGATGATACCCGGATTCGTGAAGTGCTGCCAACCTTAAGGTATGTGCTGGACCATGACGGCATTCTGATTATATGCGCCCACATGGACCGCCCCAAGGGCAAGGTGGACCCCAAATACAGCCTGGCGCCCGTGGCCAAGCGGCTGGGCCGCTATCTCAAACTGGATGTCAAGCTGGCTCCTGACTGCGTGGGGTCGGAGGTCCGGCAGATGGCTGATGAGTTAAAGCCCGGGGAGGTCCTTTTGCTTGAAAACCTCCGGTTTCATAAGGGCGAGCAGGATAATGACGATGAGTTCGCCAGGGAACTCGCATCTCTTTGCGATGTCTATGTAAATGACGCTTTTGCGGTCTGCCATCGCGAGCATGCCTCGGTATCGGCCATTACCCGGTATGTAGAGGAAAAAGCGGCCGGCTTTCTCCTGTTAAATGAGCTCAAATATTTCCGCGAGGCTATGGAGAATCCGCGCCGGCCCCTGGTGGCCATCATCGGCGGCGCCAAGGTATCAAGCAAGATCCGGGCCCTGAAGAACATGCTGGGCCGGGTCAACAAGTTTATCATCGGCGGCGCCATGGCCAATACCTTTCTAAAGAGCAAGGGCTACAGTGTCGGCAAATCCAGGGTCGAGGACGATCTGGTGGAGGAGTCCGGCCGGATCATGAGAACCGCCATTGAGCAGGGCATTAAGTTCTATCTGCCGGTGGATGCAGTGGTCGCCCCGGAAATCGATGAGCGGGCGGAATTTAAAATCGTGCCCATCCAGGAAATTCCGGATGACTGGATGGCTTTGGATATCGGTCCGGCCACTTCCCGGCTGTTCGAGGAGGTCCTCTATGACGCGCGCACCGTTATCTGGAACGGGCCCATGGGGATATTTGAAATCGATGCATTCAGCCGCGGCACCGTTTCCATGGTGCACCATGTCGCAAATTCCTATGCGCTGACCATTGTGGGCGGCGGGGATACGGATGTGGCCATTCATTCCACCGGCCAGAGCGACCGGTTTACCTATATCTCCACCGGCGGCGGGGCTTTCCTGCAGCTGATGGAAGGAAAACCCCTGCCGGGTGTGGCGGCGCTGGAAAATCCGGTGTCCGGATAAAGGGCGGTCCATGCCGCCGATTCGCTCATGGCTGTTTAGCCGGTATGGGCTGGCGCTGGGGATCTTTGTTATTGTATCCGCAGTGCTGGCCGGCATTTTTGTCAATCACCTGCTTGATCTCTACGATATCCTTACCGACCGGGAAGCCGTCAAATCATTCATTGAAGCCTGGGGGGCCGCCGCACCTCTGGCTTTTATGCTGGTTCAAATCCTTCAGGTATTGTTGGCCCCCATTCCGGGAGAGCTCAGCGGGTTTGTGGGCGGATATCTTTTCGGTGTGGGCTACGGGTTTGTTTATTCCACCATTGCCCTGACCATCGGCTCGGCCCTCAATTTCGGGGTCGGCCGATTTCTGGGCTACCGGTTTATCCGAAAGCTGATTCCCCGGGATCAGCTTGAGCGCATGGATGTATTTCTCACCCGTCAGGGCCTGATTATGATCCTGGCGTTTTTCATTTTTCCGGGGTTTCCCAAGGATTATTTTTGTCTTTTTCTGGGCGGGACGGCTGTTCCCTTTAGAATGTTTATCATCATGGCGGGTCTGGGCCGGATGCCGGGCACGTTAATGCTTAGCCTGCATGGCGGCGTTTTGTCTCACGGCATGTACGGCCTTTATGCAATTATTTTGGGGGTAAGTCTGGTAATGGTCGGTGCGGCGATTTATTATCGAACCGCAATATACCGGTGGGCGGAACGATTTGGTGAAAGATAGTCAATTATTTCAGTTGACTATTTTTTGATTCGATGTTACAATAGATTTAATCAGAATGTTAATTTGGCTCGGTTGTCATTTCGAGCGGCAGCGAGAAATCTTATATTCACATGATTTTTTTTAAGATTTCTCGTCACTTTCGTTCCTCGAAATGACAGCGGCGGAAGGCTTTGGGTTGGGATCTCAATTTAGGTATTGATAACTATCTACCGGTAACGGGGGAATGTATTGCATTGGCGTATCAGGGAGGAATTAAGTTTAGCCGATCGCCTGCGGCGATCCTATTATAATCTGCTTCGCGATGAACTGGATCAATTTGTATTAGAGTATGCGCTGACCGAATCCTATGAGAATTTCAAGCGCAAAGGAATGGATTATCCGTTTGTCGAGCGCAAAGAGTTAAAACCCCGGGCCCGGATTCCCAAGGTCGAGTATGAGTGCCAGAATTCATTTCTTTTGATATTTCTTGAAGATCACATTCCGGCCAAGCATAAAAAATACATCCGTTTTTTTGATTCCAACCGCACGACCAAAACCAACCTGCTCCGATCCAAGACCCTGACATTGAAAAATGATTTCGACCGGACCCAGAAGTTTTTGGAATCCGTTCATTTTTTTGATTTTTTAAAAGATCTGCTCCCCGTGGATTACGCGCTGCTTGTTCAACGGGATACCGCCCAGCCCAGGGGAAAGCATCGCTACCAGCTCTCGCATTTCCATGTGCGCATCGACTGGCCGATCACCGAGGCGGCCGAAGACATGGCCCGCCGCCTGCGCTATATTTCCAAGGATATCTATGAGAAGGGCGAGAAGCATGCCGAGGATATTCAGAAAAAGTTTTTTGAATATTACGGCCTGCCGGATATGGTGGGGGGGCGGCGTACGGCCGCCATTGTGGCCGCTCAATTTTTGCGGCGGATTCCCTGCATCTCCACGGTTTATGTCTCAAGCAGCGAATCCCGGACGCTGCTGCGCTATTCGGACCGCGGGGTCACCAAAATTGTTCTGATCAAGCTTTCGCAGAAGGAGATGAGCCGGGTAGCCGAGGCCAATCAAATGACGATCAAGGAGTTCAAAGAGAATTATTTGATCGCCAGCGAAGACAAAAACGGGGTATTCCTTTTCCAGGTGACCTATTCCTATACCTCCCATGCCATACCGCCGGATACCGGAAAGCTTCGGGAGATAAAGCTCGAGTCCTACTGGCTGACCGTGGGCTCCCAGCAGATTCTGCCCAGGCCCCATAACTGGTTTTATCCGCCGCTGTACTATAACCTTATATATTCTTAAACCGGCTCTTTGAGCATCGCAATTTCATCACAGTCCGGAAATTTGACGCAATGGATGCAGTCCGCCCAGATTTTTAGGGGCAGCTCTGAGCGGTCGATGACCACAAACCCGAATTTTTTGAAAAATTCGGGCTTATAGGTCAGGGTAAACAGCTTTTTGATTTTAAACTGCCGGGCTTCGGCAAAGGCGGTTTCTATGAGCTGATTGCCGATGCCCTGGTTTTGCCGCGTGTCATCCACCGCCAGGGAGCGGATTTCCGCCAGATCCTCCCAGCAGAACTGCAGGGCGCAACAGCCGACAATGCGATCGGTTTGCCCATCCACATAGACCCAGAAATCCCGCACATGGTCATAGAGGCGGCTCAGGGGCCGGGCGAGGAGCTCGCCCTTTTCGCCGCGATATTTGAGGATGGCATGAATGGTCTTGACATCCTCTATGTTGGCCTTGCGGATCATACGCGCGTTGTATCGATTATCCGGCGCGGGATCAAGTTTTTTATCAGTCAGGCTGAAGCGTTTCTTCGCGGAACAAGGTGTTTACACAGTGCGGCCCCGGTGCCGTCAATTTGCCGGTATCCGGATGCATGCAGCGCGCTGTAACAGTATCCGGGATATCAAAATATCGATAGGGTTCATTCTTTAGCGCATTTTGCATAAATGCCTGCCATATGGGTAACGCGGCCCGGGCGCCGGTTTCATGCCGGCCCAGGGTGGTGTAATTATCACGCCCCACCCAGACCCCGGCCGCAATGGCGGGGGAAAATCCAATGAACAGGGCGTCTTTGTATTGGTTCGTGGTGCCGGTTTTCCCGCCGATCGGTCGTACCATCCCTTGTGCTTTTCTGCCCGTACCCGCCTCAATCACGCCTTGCAGCATATCCACCATAATGGCCGCCCCGGCATCTGACATGACCGCCCGCCGCTTGATCTCCGGCTGCCAGATCAGCCGCCGGTTTTTATCCCGGATTTCGGTGACGGGGGCGGGCCGGATGCAGGTGCCGCTGTTGGGAAATACCGCATAGGCGGCGGTCAATTCCAAGAGGGTGAGCTCGGATGTGCCCAACGCCAGAGACAGGTTGGGCAAAAGTTTCGATTCAATGCCCAGGGACCGGGCAAAAGAGATCACGCTGGCCGTCCCCAGCTTTTCAATCAGACGGACCGCGGGGATGTTTTTTGAATGGGTGAGGGCCTTGCGAAGGGTCATTTCCCCCTGATAGGTATTGGAGAAGTTCTCCGGTCGCCATGGGGTCTCCGGATTTTTCCCTTGAAAGGCCGCCGGGGTATCCAGCAGCAGCATGTTCTGAGAAAATCCCTGCTCAATGGCCCGGGCGTAAACAATCGGTTTAAATGCGGACCCCGGCTGCCGCTTGGCCATGGTGGCCCGGTTATAGGGGCTTTCATCATGGTTTTTGCCGCCGACCATGGCGACAATGCCGCCGGTTGAAACATCAACCGCGACCAGTGCGGCTTGGGGATCCGGATTTTCAAGCTGGTGCAGATTTTCCATTCGCCGGCCCAAATCCGAAAGTCCGTTTTCAACCGCCTGCTCGGCCGCCTGCTGCATGCGGTAGGAAAGTGTGGTTTTCACTGTAAGGCCGCCGGTATAGAGCCGGGCCGCCCCGATTTCCGATTCCAGCCGCTTTTTGACATAATCCACAAAATAGGGGGCTTTGGTGCGGTTTTCGCGGACCGGAACCGGATCAAACGGTTGATTTGCGGCGGTTTCATACTGTGCCTGGCTGATATCCCCCACATTCAGCATCTGGCGCAGCACGATATTTCTTCGCTGGATGGCCAGCTCCGGGTTGACCAATGGGGAGTAAACGGACGGGGCTTTGGGCATGGCCGCGATCATGGCGCATTCGGAGATATTTAAACGGCTGACGGGTTTTCCGAAAAATTTCCGGGCCGCGGCTTCCACGCCATAGGCCCCTGAGCCGAAGTATACCTGGTTTAAGTAGAGTTCAAGGATTTCGTCCTTGGTATACCGGCGTTCCAGCTGAAAAGAGAGAAACGCTTCTTTCAGTTTCCGCTCCAGGGTTTTCTGCGGCGTTAAAAACAGGGTCTTGGCCAGCTGCTGGGTCAGCGTGCTGGCCCCTTCCACGAACTCGCCGGCCATGATATCCCGGACAAGGGCGCGGAGAATCCCCTTGAGGTCCACTCCGCTGTGCTCGTAGAACTGCCGGTCTTCTGTGGCGATAAGCGCCTGTTGGAGTTCTTCCGGGATTTCGGATAAAGGCACCGGGTCCCTTTTCTTCTTGTAAAGTTCCGCCAGAAGGACCTGGTCCGCCGAGTAAATCCGGGTGACCGCAGAGGGCGAGAAATCTTCCAGGGCGCGAATCTGGGGCAGGTCCCGAACCATGGCAAACACCCCGCCCAGGGCCGCCCCGCAGGCCACCGCGGCAACCAGAAAAAACCCGATGATGAAATAGCTTTTTTTAGCCATGAGAGGCGTCTGTTTTATGCTTGACAACTGATTTTTGTAATATTATTTGATTGGGGTAATCACACAGGCGCGTAGCTCAGGTGGTAGAGCGCTACCCCGACACGGTAGAAGTCAGCAGTTCAAGTCTGCTCGCGCCTACCAAAGAAATCAAGGGTTTATGGGTGTAGTCACTCATAAGCCCTTTTTTTATTGGCAGGTAAAAAGGGTGTCTTCATCTGATCACTTCAAGCCCGGCACATCGCCTTGGCTTGCCCCCCATGATTGCCAGTTGAAAAAGGACTTTCTACTTCTGATTCTCCACAGGTTCAAGTGATATTTTTTGACACCCTAATTATCACAGTTAATCTTTTAAATATGACCAGACACCGAAAAGAAAAAACGTTCTGATAAATTATAAAAGACTTCAAGAGCTTCTGGGATTCGACAACTACGAAAACTTGCCGGCGGCTTATAAAAAATGGGTTGATAAGAGCCTGGAAAACGGCGCCAATATCCGCGATGACAAATGGAGTGCGAATTTAGCTGTGGGAAGCAAGGTTTTTGTTGAGAATGTGCAGATGGCGATGGGGGCATCTGCAATGGGGGGTAAGCCTCGTGAAACAGGAGAATCATATCAACTGTGAGCAATTCAGAAACCCTATATTGATGATTTTGGGGGTAAAAAAAGCAAAATAGGCCCTGAAAATGTCTTTCCATGGCATTGAATATATTAAAATACAGTATGTTAGCGTGGCCCGACCCGAAAACCGAGCAATCGCTTAATGCACAATAAAGAGGAGATATTGACCCGTGGATAGGATGCAGCAAGTGATACACTCGCTTTTTAACCGATTCGCAGCGGTACTGCCGGAGCTGTTGATCGCAGCAATGATTCTGATTGCCGGCGTATTGATCGCCCTTTTTTTTGCGCGGCTCACATGGTTTTGTATAGAAAGATTTAAATCCACCAAAACTTCGTTTTTGCCGGGTTGGTTTCCCTTACGTCACTTACAGCAATTCGGTCATGGATTGGCACGTGGTGTCTTTTGGATTACGATCCTGATTTTTATTGTTTTTTCCGCTCAGGTGTTTGGCTTCAATGTCATAGATCACTGGGTGGTGCTGGCTTCTTCATTTTTACCGAAGCTGATCGGCGCATTTGCCGTACTCATTGCAGGTGTTTTGGTCTCCCGGGTTGTCGGGGACCTCATTTCCCGCTCCGGTAAAACAGCCGGGATACAAGCGGCTTCGCGATTTGGTTCCATTATCTATATCGCCGGTGTTACCGTTACCATCCTGGTCTCCATTGAGCAGATCGGAATCGAAATTGAATTTCTCACAACCGGTGTACTGGTGATTCTTGCCTGCCTGCTGGCCGGAGGCGCACTCTCTTTTGGGATTGGTTCAGCACCTGTTGTGACCAATATCCTGGCCGCCTTTTATGCCAGGAAAAATATTAAGACAGGCACCCATATTATTATTGACGGCATAGAGGGCAGGGTGGTTGATATTTCCACGACCTCGTTTGTCCTGGAGTGCAAGTCCGGTCGTTTCATTGTTCCGGCCAGGCGGTTTAACGAAGCTGTTGTCGAGGTGTTGCATGACAAGGCTTAGCCAATTCGTTCAAAGCTACATACAACTGCATCCCGAGGCCGCAGCCAATGTAATTGAAAGCAAAAACAGAGAGGCGTCTCTGGCGTATCTGATCGAATTGTCAACCCCTGACCTTGCGGCCCTTATTCCCCACCTGTCTTCTCATCTCTTGTCATTAGTATTGGAGCAATTGCCTGCCGGACGCGCAGCAGAGGTTTTTCAGGATGTGCCTGATTCCATCTGCGCACTTGCATTGCAGCATCTTTTGCCGGAGAAACGTTTGGCGCTCGTAGCTGAAATGGACCCTGTCCGCATGAAACATATCAATCGGCTTCTCAGCTTTGTCCGCGGGACGGCGGCTTCGATTATGGATAGTACGGTGCCGTCGGTTTTAAGCTCAGAAACGGTAGGCCGTTGTATCGAGCGGCTCAAAAGCGCAAAGCATAAGACGATCTATTACCTCTACCTGGTGGATCCGGATTATAAATTGTGCGGGGTAATGAATTTAAAAGAGCTGTTACACAACTCGGGCTTTATACATGACCCGCTTGCCGCCTATATGAGCCGTGAAGTAACTGCCGTGTTTGCCGATATGACCATAGAAAATCTGCAAAAACATCCCGCCTGGTTTCGCTACCATGCCCTGCCGGTCACCGATCGTCGCGGTCGTTATCTGGGGGTCATTCAATACGAAACCATTAAGCGTTATGAACTCGAAAACCGCGGGGCGAGGCGCAGCTCTGAACTGTTGGAAACCGGCAATGCCCTGGGAGAGTTATATACGTTGGGCGTGTTCGCACTGCTGGGCGCTGCGTCTTCTGTGGCAACAAAACAACCGGAGTCGCCTGATGAATCCTGAGCCCCAGACCCTGGCCAGCGCTCTGGCTGCAGATTTTTTTAAGAGATATCCGCTGGATGCGGCTGAAAAGTTTGAGCAGTTGCCCGACGCGCATGCAAGCGAGACCTTGAATGCAATGTCAGCTGCAGATGCAGCGATGCTGCTTTCTTTGATCAATCCCGCTTTTGCCGCAAGACTGGTAAGAGACGTCTCCCATCTTTTTGAAATCTCCCAGCTTTCGGATCCGGCTTACCTCGCCCGCATTTTTGCCAGGCTTGACAGTGAAACCAGATCCCATTGTCTTAGCCGGCTGCCGGAGCCTGTGCGCAATGAGATTGTAGCGGTTTTGAAATATCCTGAAGGGACGGCCGGCAGCCTTATGACAACCCGGGTGGTCAGTTTCCACCCCAACGATAAGATTGAAACGGTTATCAGCAGAATCAGGCGCCTTAAGGCAAAAAATCTGACGCTGATCTACCTGGTGGATATAGACGGCAGGCTGCTGGGCCGAATCTCTCTTCAGGATATAATCGGTGCCGAGGATCATGAAACACTGCAGTCCCTGTCCCGCCCGACACCGAGTGTAAATGAGATGGCACCACGCGATGAAGTTGTGGAAATTGTCGAGTCAAGCAAGCTGTCATCAATCCCGGTAGTCAATGCTGACGGAATACTGATTGGGACAATTCGCCACGATGAGCTCTTCGATATTGTGCACGAAGATGCGCTGGGAGACATGCAAACGATGGTCGGGGTCAGCAAGGAAGAAAAGGCCCTTTCCACGGCCTGGTTCTCGGTACGAAAACGAATGCCGTGGCTGTCCATAAACCTGCTTACCACCTTTGCGGCCGCAGCGGTTGTCGGTATATTTGAAAACGTCATAGCGCAGGTAACGGCTCTTGCCATATTGCTGCCGGTGGTCGCCGGACAGTCCGGAAATACCGGAGCGCAGGCCCTGGCTGTGACGATGCGCGGTTTATCACTCAGAGAAATCCGCTTGCGTCATAAATGGCGTGTTTTAACCAAAGAGGGATCGGTCGGATTTATCAACGGTCTGTCAGTTGGTATTATGTGCGCAATAGCCGTTTTTATATGGAGTCAATCCCTGCCGCTTGCACTGGTGATTGGAGCGGCCATGATCCTTGCCATGGTGGCGGCAAGCCTGTCCGGTGCAGCCATTCCGATGCTTCTGACTGCTATGGGGCAGGATCCAGCGACAAGTTCATCCATATTATTGACAACGATTACCGACATTGTGGGTTTTTTAAGTTTTCTTGGCCTTGCCGCCCTTTTTGGTCAGTATCTGATCTAAACGGAACAGGAAAACTTATTACAACACTTCAGGCCGGATGCAGGCTGCAAGAACCTATTTATTGCGGGGATAATTGCGGGGACACCATACGTATTTCGGCAAATCTTATAGTTTCCATAAGCGGGGGCTTCCGCTCGCAAGCTCGCTCGGTCCCCCGGTGCCGCTGAACTTTGCGCTCTGCCCCATGCAGCCTTTGGCTTTTTCTTGACCTGACCACTTTATTTGACTATTTTATGAAAAAGGAGGTGGTCGCATGAAGACAATGGCCATTAGTGAATTTAAGACACATGCGTTAAAGGTGCTAAGCGAGGTTGCAAAATCCCAGGAAACCATCGTCATAACGAAAAGAGGCAAGCCACTTGCTCAAGTCGTACCTTATCTTAACTCCGGACAGAAGCCGATGCCAGGCAAACTCGCGGATGCTTTTGTTTTCGAAAAGGATATAGTCACTCCGCTTGGTGAAGGATTGTGGGAAGCATCTCAATGAAATATCTGCTCGATACGCATACCTGGGTTTGGTGGAATATGCGCCCCCAAAATCTGTCGCGGAAAGTCGCAAAACTGATTGAAAATGAAGAAGGATATGATGAGCTTCTTTTATCTGCAATTTCACCTTGGGAATTCAGTAAGCTTCTGGAAAAAGGCAAGATTGGTATTTCCTGCCACCCTGAGGAATGGATTAGTTCCGCATTGGAAATGCCACAACTCAGATTTGTCCATCTTACACCCATGATAGCCTATCGCTCAACAGTACTTCCAAAACCTTTCCATGACGATCCAGCAGATCAGATAATTGTGGCCACTGCGAGGGAAGAGAAAGCAAAGATTCTTACAAAGGATAAAAGAATTTTAAATTATCAATATGTTCAGAGTCTTTGGTAAACTCGAATAGACTTTGCAGAACCTTGCTGCTGCCCCGGACTGGCTGGGGCGAGCGGCTTTGCCCAGCCGAGCAGCACCAATGCAATTTGTTTTAACAAAGGCAGTGCTCCCAACCGCCAGCCGGTGAGCAGCCTGTTATGGATCAAAAAAGCCATATAAAAAACCATATTTTTATATTGACACATTTTCTTTAACCACAGCACCAACACGGACCGGGAAACAGCAGCAACGTTTCGCTTTGCAGCTTTTTCCCGGCCGGTTATGCTGGGCGTTGGGGCCATCGAAATCGAAATCGGGATCGCTATCGGGATCGACGCATCATGACGCTAGGACACGAGAGACTTGACGTTTACCCTCTATCGATCGGCTACGTGGCCTGGGTATACGAAAAGGCCAAGGGGTTGAACGGCGTCCATCGCCCCGCACGAGACCAATGGCTTCGGGCCAGCCAGTCGATACCGCTGAATATCGCCGAAGGTAATGGCAAGACCGCAGCAGCCGACCGAAGGCGTTATTTTGAAATCGCACGTGGCTCGGCGCTGGAGTGCGCCGCCATTCAGGATGTTTTGGTTGTCGGCAAGGCCCTTGACAAGGCCGAGAGTCGGAGCCGGAAAGACGAGATCGACCGTATGGCGGCGATGCTCAGTGGTCTGGGGGGAAGAGGATACTAGGTCAGGAGGATCATACATTCTATGGCCAGGAGGCTACAGGCGATTTCGATCCCGATAGCGATAGCGATTTGGACGGAGAAGGAAATTAGCCCCAACCAAGCGTTCCAGGCGACGCTTGACAGCGCGCCTGAACGTACACGTTGTGTCAAAAAAACACTTCCACCTATTGACACTGGTATCATTATTGATATTATATTAATATGACAAAAATCGATGACCTGCTTGAAAAGATACGGCGGAATCCCAAGGATGTTCGATATTCTGACTTATGCAAGATCTGTGATCATTTTTTCAGGCGGGCACGGTGGCCCGCCCTACGAATGGGGAAAAACCCGATTCATCGTAGGGTCGGCCACCGTGCCGACCATAAATTTTTGATTTCATTGACCTTACACCTTGCACCCTATACCTTAAACCGTGAAGTTACTTAGAAGGTGATCCACGAGTAAACATTCAAAACGCTCAGGGAAAGGCCAAAATATACCAGGTTAAACAGGTTCTCTTGGCTATTGAAAAACTGGAGGTCAATCATGGCACAAAAAAATGACAAATATACATACAGGGTGACATGGTCTGAAGAGGATAATGAATATGTTGGCTTATGCGCTGAATTTCCAAGTTTGAGCTGGTTGGCGGATACGCCTGAAAAAGCCCTAAAGGGTATACGAAGGATTGTGGCAGAAGTTATATCTGACATGGAGGGAAATAACGAAAAAATTCCTGAACCAATAGCCTGCAAGCGGTATAGTGGAAAGTTTATGGTTAGGATTCCGCCTCATGTCCATCGAAAGTTAGCTATTCAGGCTGCCGAAGCCGGTATCAGTCTTAACCGTATTGCCAGCTCAAAGCTAAGCCAATAGTGGCAGCACACACAACCACAGCATCAACCCGGACCGGGAAACAGAAGCGCCGCTTCGCTTTGCAGCTTTTTCCGTCGCCGGCGATGCTACTCCATATCACGCAGTTGGTCCGCCACTTCCTGCAACTGGTCAATGGCGTCCTGCAGTCCTTTGCGAACAGCCTCCAGGCCCTCCTCAGGCACGGCGGTCTCCGCCGCCGGTTCAGCCGCCGTTTCATCTCCTGCGAGTTCCGCCTCGCTTTCAACCGCCAGGGCAACCGTGGCTTTTTTCCCGACAAGCGCATCCACCGAGTCCTCCAGCATGGGGTGCATCACCACGCGCCGGCTGTCGGCGAGGATAATGCGTCTCAGCTCCGGAAATTCGAGCGCTTCCGGCTTTAAAAACACGGGTTCCGCATACAGCAGGCTTTGGCCAAGCGGTATCACCAGAATATCCCCCCGCATGACTTCTGAGCCCACCTGGCCCCAGAGGGTAAACTGCTCGGAGATCACGGCATCGTTGTCGATCCTGGCCTCGACCTGTCTCGGTCCGTCCACGTGGCGTCCGGACGGAAAGCGGTACAGGATCTTTTCGCCGTAGTTCTCGCCGTCCATTCTCGCAGCCATCCACCCCACCAGGTTGTGGCGTTTGTCGGGTGTGAAGGGCTGTATCAGGAGAAACTCCTCTTTTTTCTCGTCCGGAAGCCGGGCCACGATGTAATAGGGCCTAAGCGTATCCGTGCTTCCGGATGCCGCATGCTGGGGCACGGACCACTGGTCCTCCTTGTTGTAGAATACCACCGGGTCGGTCATGTGGTACTGCAGAAGCATCCGGGTCTGGACGCTGAACATGTCCATGGGGTATCTGACATGGTCCCGGAGGTATCCGGGCATTTCATCAGCCGGCTTGAAAAGATCCGGAAATATCTGCATGTATGTCCGGATAATGGGGCATGAATCGTCATAGACGTAGTAGTCCATGGTGCCGTTATACATATCCACAACCGCCTTGACGCTGTTTCGGATGTAGTTGAATTGCTCCTGCCATGGCGTGGAATAGGGGTAGCGTGCGGATGTGGTGTAGGCGTCCTGGATAAAGAACTGCCGGCCGTCTGCCACCACGGTATAGGCTTCGCCATCCCGCCCGAGAAACGGGGAAACCGCGGCGAAGCGCTCGGCCACCGTCCGCCGGTACTGGATGCGGCTGTCCTCGTGGATCTCACCCGAAATCAGGATATTTAAATCCTTGAACTGCCAGGCATACAACAGCCGCCTGAAAAAGGAGCTGAGCGCAACCCCGCCTTTTCCCTTGTAATGGGTATAGACCGGTCCGTCCTTACCCGGGTAGTTAAATTCCTTCATATCGCTGTTGACGATGGCAAAGGGCAGGCTTTTTAATCCGTAGTAAATTTCGGGCCGGTCAAGCGCGATCTTGCCGGCGGGGGGCAGGTCGCGGAGGAAAAATTCAGGGCGTCCGCCTTCTGCCACCTCGGTCACCGGGCTTATGGCCACCCCGTATCCGTGGGTGAACTGAAGGTGCCGGTTGACCCAGCGCTGGGCCTCTGTCGGCAGCTTCTCTGAAGAGAGTTCCCGGGTTGAGAGCATGACCTGGCGAAGATCGCCGTCAACTGTATAGCGATCCGTCTGAACGCTTAAAAAATCGTAATACAGCCGGAAAAACTGGATCTGATTATAGCTTTGAAGCAGCGGCCCTTCGTCCCAGAACCTGAGATTCTGGATGGTGCCCTGATTTTCATCAATGGTTTCCGCCCGGACCTCACCGCGCGCCGGATGGTTTTTGCGAATCATGTCCTCAAGCCCGTACGCCTTCCGGGTATAGGCGATGTTTTTGGCGAGATATTCCCTTTCCCTGGCCAGTTCGCTGGGTTCCACCTGAAGGCGCTGGACCAGTCCGGGCAGCGCCGTGGTGCCCAGAAGGCTTAATATCAACCACATGCCGATACCTATTGCGATTAAGCGGTATCCCCCGGAGCGCAGGGCGGCCAGAAAGAGCATTGCCCCGGTGGCCAGGGCGACGAATGTCAGCACCGTGAGGGCGGGCAGGAGAATTTTGTGGTCTGTGTAGCCTACCCCGAAAACCGTGCCGGTCTTTGAGAAAAGCAGATCATAACGGCCGAGCCAGTGCCCCGCAGCAATCAAAGCAAAGAACAGGGCCCCCAGAATCAGTATGTGTGTTCTGAACCGGCCTTCAAAGGAAAAGCGCTCCCCCTTCAGGCTGGCAGAGAGGTAATAAAACCCGCCGGTAATCAGCACAACCACCACCAGCATGCCCAAAAGCCAGTTTCTGAGGAAACCTAAAACCGGGAGGGTGAACACATAGAAGGACAGATCCCTTTTAAAAATCGGATCGATTTCATTAAAGGCGACACTGTTGAAAAAGCGCAGAAATGACTCCCACCGGGCGGCCGGATAGCCCGCCAGAAAGATCGCCAGGATCACGATGGCCAGAATTCCCAGCCATACCATCAGGCGCCGGGCAGCCGCGTATTTGTCCTGGGAAAGCTCATTGCCCGGCTTCCATTGATAATGGGCCGTGTTCCGGCAGGCGGCATAAAAATTGGGCACCACCAGGCAAGCAAACACCAGGAGGCCGAGCAGGTATAGCCAGATCTGTGTGGTCACGCGGACAAACAGCACCTGCTCATGGCCCAGGCCGGAAAACCAGAGCCAGTCCGTGTAAAACCCCCGGGCCCAGTTTAAGCCCGCAAGGACAGCCAGCACAATCAACCCCAGGCATAGGAATTTGACCATCCGGGTCAGCCGGAAAAAATCCAGGTCTTCCAGACGGAATGGCGGCTGTGTAGGGCCGCCGCCGGAACTCCCGTTTTCATAGGGATTTGTCATCATCGACCTCCTGTTGGTTGGTGGGGTTAACCGGGTTTATCCGATTTTAGCCAAGGGTATCGAAAAGGTCAATCATCAAGTAATGGCTATTTGAAGGGCCTGTTCCCTGAATTCCCTGAGAACCGACCTTCATTGCTTTAAGCTCTGCGTTTTTTCGCCGGCGCGGATCGGCTGTGCTTCGGTTTTGAGCCCGCAGGTTGGCGGTTTGACGGTTTCTGCCCGGCAGGTCGCGGGGGCTGGTTTGCTTTTGCGGCTGCGGCTTCGTAATTGAAATCCGGCAGGGTCTGGCGTTCAACCTTTGCGCCCATGACCCGGTCGATGGCCCGGACCATCTGGGTATCTTCATCGGTGATCATGGTGTAGGCCTCGCCTGTGTGCGCAGCGCGGCCGGTCCGTCCGATTCGGTGGATATAGGCATCCGCCGTGTTGGGGATGTCGTAATTGATCACGTGGGATACGTTGGCAATATCGATGCCCCGCGCGGCAATGTCAGTGGCCACCATGATCTGGTAGGTCCCGTCGCGGAAACCGTTAATGGCATCCTGCCGCCGGTTCTGGGAAAGATTGCCCTGAAGCGATGCCGCCCGGTAGCCGGCCCGGCTGAGCTGCTCGCCGAGGCGCTTGGCCCGGTGCTTGGTACGGGTGAAGACGAGGACCGAATCGGTCCGGGTCTGCTGAAGTAGTTCAAGCAGAAGCGGCGTCTTCTGGTGCTG
The DNA here is from genome assembly GCA_034520365.1 of Desulfobacterales bacterium. Taxonomy (NCBI): domain Bacteria; kingdom Pseudomonadati; phylum Thermodesulfobacteriota; class Desulfobacteria; order Desulfobacterales; species Desulfobacterales bacterium. Next base: position 16,275 of record JAXHNP010000001.1, on the reverse strand, counting down.
GGCTACAGGAAAAAGCGCATGGGAAACCGTTTCGACCGGGGCGGTGATCCCGACTTTTACGGTGACCGGATCGACCAGGCTCTCCCCTGCCAGGTGCCGGATTTCTTCGGGCATGGTGGCCGAAAAAAGAAGGGTCTGACGCTTTGCCGGTATCTGTTTCAGGATGCGGCGGATATCGGGCAGAAACCCCATGTCGAACATATGATCGGCCTCATCCAGGACGAGTACTTCCAGGGCCGAAAGGTCAACCGTTTTCCGGCCGATATGGTCAAGCAGCCGGCCGGGACAGGCCACGATGATATCGGCCCGGCGGGCTGATTTGATCTGCGGGCCGATGGCCACGCCCCCGTAGATGGCGATGCTTTTCAGGCCGGTTTTTTGTCCCAGCAGGGTTATCGCTTCGTGGATCTGTTCGGCCAGTTCCCGGGTGGGCGCCACGATCAGGGCCCGGGTGGTGCCGCGTTTGCCCGCCATCAGGCGGTTTAAAATCGGCAGCGCGAAAGCCGCGGTTTTGCCGGTACCCGTCTGGGCCAGGCCCATGACGTCTTTTCCGGCCATGACCGGAGGCATTGCCTGTTTTTGGATGGGGGTGGGCGCGGTGAATCCGGCGGCGGTTACGCCCGCCGCGACAGCAGGATGGAACTTAAATGTTTGAAAATTCATAAAACCTCTTTGTTAAATGGTATAACTTAAATTGAGCGTTACAAAGTTTTAATGTAAATTTATAACGCTCAATTTAGGCATAAAAAAAGCCCCGGAATTGTTCCGGAGCTTAAAGTGTTCTTTTATTGTCCAGGACGTTACGTTATAAACAATCATAGGGGCTAAAAAGCCATTTGTCAATGTAACTCTTTGAATGTGCGGAAAAAATAATTCGTCCGGTTTAACACATCTATTCAATCCCTTTATGACCCCTTGCCGGCTTTTTTTTGAGCCGAGGGGGAAGAAAAGCGGAGTTGGATCTTAAATGAGAGTTTCAGGGTCTGCGGATATTGAATTTGCGCATTCGGGCGCGCAGGGTGCTGCGATTCAGGCCCAGGATTTCAGCCGCACTGTTTTTGCCGCTCACTTTCCAGCCGACTTGTTCCAGCACCCGTTTAATATATTCACGCTCGACATTTTCCAGGGTTTGATCCGGTTTTGCGGCATCTTTGTAGGGCTTTTTCAATTCATCCACCAGCCGCAGCTTGGTACCGGAGGAATTGATCACCGCCCGTTCAAGGACATTTTCCAGTTCGCGAACATTGCCGGGCCAGTGGTATTGCTGAAGCGCCTCCATAACACCCGCCGGGATCACCTTGATCGATTTGCCCAGTCTTTTTGAGATCTGCTCAACATAAAAACCGGTCAGCAGCGGGATGTCTTCGAGGCGATCCCGCAGCGGCGGCATAGTGATCGGGAAAATATTGAGCCGATACCAGAGGTCTTCACGGAACGCGCCTTTTTGGACCTCCGCTTCCAGATTGCGATTGGTGGCGGCAATGATGCGAACATCGACTTTTTTGGTTTTTGAACTGCCCAGGCGTTCAAACTCACCTTTATCAATTACCTGGAGCAGCTTGGGCTGCAATTCCAGCGGCAGTTCGCCGATTTCATCCAGGAACAGGGTGGCGCCGTCAGCGACTTCAAAGCGTCCCTGGCGGCTGGAATGCGCGCCGGTGAAAGCGCCTTTTTCGTGGCCGAAGAGCTCACTTTCAATCAGGTTGGTGGGGAGGGCGGCGCAGTTCATTTTCACCAGGGCCCGATCCTTGCGCAGGCTCATGCCGTGAATCGCGCGGGCCGCCAGTTCCTTGCCGGTCCCGGTTTCTCCGAGAATCAGGACATTGGTGTCTGTGCCGGCGATTTGTTCAATTTTGTAAAGTACATAATTGATGGCATCGCTTTTGCCGATGATGTTTTCATGATTGTATACCAGCTTGATTTCTTCCTGGAGATAGGCTCTTTCGGCTTCGAGCTGGTCTTTGAGCTTGCTGACTTCAAAAAGCGCGTCCTCGGCCGCCTGCCTGTTTTTTTCCGCAGCCTGCGTGGCCGTGCTGAGGTCGGCCGTTCTTTGCTCAACAATTTTTTCGAGGTGCCTTTTGTAATATTCACGCTCGGTCACATCTTCGATTGCCAGCAGAATCACTTGGGTTTGGTTGCCCTCGCCATGGATCCGCCTGGCATTGAGATGCATAATTTTACTGCCGATGGCCGCAAAGTCATGTTCGACTTCAAAGTCATGAAAACTGGTATTTTGGGGCAGAATCTCTTCAAGCAGTTGCCTGAGCCTGGGAATATCCCATTGCCGGCTGCCCAGTTCGTATATCAGGACGCCCTCTGTTTCATCAGGGCTGGCACCAAAGGTGTGGTAAAAGGCGTTATTGGCCGTTACCACTTTCAGGTCCGGATCAAGCACCACCAGGGGGTCTCTGATCGACCCCAGGATGCTTTTGAAAATTTCCAGAAATTTTTTTGGCATTTGCCGGCTCCATGCTTATCAATTAAAACCAATACATTCAATATAATAGCATAACATCGAGACGGCAACAATTTAGGTTTAATAGATAGAGGCTTCCGTGAAGAACACACATTCCTTTTTATTTTTGCGCCATTCGACCAGGGCGGGCAGCAAATGGGTTTTAAGATAGCCCCTTGTTGCCGATAAAATTATCGTCAACAAGAAATATACTGCCGCGCCATCCAGAAGTATAAATACGATCCAATTCCGCAATAACCTGATGCGGCGTTTTGATGCGCGGGCGGTGACCGAATAACGCCGTCACATTGCAGAATTCGCAGTTAAACGGGCATCCCCGTGAGAATTGAATACTCATAGACGCGTATCGTTTCATTTTTATCAGACCCCATACGGGCGCCGGGGTGTCGCCAAGATCGCAGAAGGAGGAAGCTTTGTAGTTCCTCATTGTTATCGGACGCTATCGGATATGATGATAGCCGGGCTTTTTAACCGCGGCAAACCGGCCCGGGACATCCCCGCTTCCATTTAAAGCGTAAACCTGCGCCCGGTTCAGATCAAACCCTGCGGACACGCCTGTTTCCCTGATAATAATTTTTTTGATGGCTGCTTCATTGAGTTCGGCTGGATCGACCTGAATTACCCTGATTTCATCATTATCCGGAATGGCGGAAAACCTGCCGCCCGGCAGGTAAATACACCCGGTGGAAAAATCCACGGCAAAGGCGATAATGCCCGGAACGAGGAAAAACAGAAGTCCGATTCCGTCTAAGGCCACGATCCCCACGTCAATGCGCCCGCCGGTCTGTCCCCTTCTATCGGGATGGAGAAGATAGCCGCAAGCCGATATTTGCGTGAGCAATGCGATAAAAATAAAAATACTGAGTAATTTTTTGACAAAGATGGTTTGTTTCATTTCCATAATCTTTCTGTTTGAATTGTTGATATCTCGCATATTGGGCCTCAGTGTCTCGATTTCATCCCCTTTTTTTTCCACGGATCAGCAGAGCGATCCCGCCCGCCAGCGCGATTCCGCCGATGATCGGCGGCAAGGGGATCGTTCGGGTTTTGTCCGCCGTCATTTCAATCGGACCGATATCAACGACCTTCTCTCTGGTCGTGTAGCTGATTCCCTGATACCCGAAAGCTGCGATCCCAATACCAATCAGTATGATTGCCAAAAGTATGGTTGTTCTCATTTAATTTTTCCTTTTATCTTTATTCATTTTTAAGAATGGCCGGTATTGTAAGCCCCGGCCGGCTCTCTTCTGGAGGAATGCTGAAAAAATCAGCATGTGGAACTTAAAGATCCTTCTACTTGCCCATCACTTTCTTGATCTGATCGACCTTTTCCTGAATTTTTCCTTCCAGATGTTCTTCTTTGCCTTCGGCTTCCAGATCGCTGTTTTCGGCGACGATGCCGGCGATCTGTTTGACTTTGCCTTTTACCTGGTGCATCTTGCCTTCTGCGTTGTCTTTGATGCTTGATTTCATGGTATTCGTCCTTTTTGTTTTCAGTTATTCTTTGTTATTTCGAGGATTCTTTCCCGGGGGATTCATCCATCCCTGCTTTCTATAGACTCAATCATTATGCCAGATTTCCATCCTCGTCGGTGGATTGACACATCATACTGGTTTTTATAGGAATCGGCCAGCACCCATTTGCCGATCGGAAGAATGAGGCCGCACTCCCCACAAAGTTTGCAATTAAAAGGATCTCCTTGCTCCATCTCCAAAAATATTTTTCCGGCAGATGGAGCAAGGGTCATGGCCGATTAGAACTTAAAGCCGATGCCCAAAAGATAGACAAACCGTCCATCATCGAAGTTATCATCCGCGTCGCTTGCGTTTTCGAAGAGAAACTGGTATTCGATACCGGCGGTAATAAACGTTGTGTTATTGACAAAAAATTTCACGCCGCCTTCCGGCCCCGCGATAAATTGTTCCTTGACCGTATCGCCATATAAATAGCCGATATTAGCGCCAAGGTAGGGAAACCAGTTCCCCATATCGAAATTATAATCAAAGGCTAAACGGGTGGACGCATTCCAGTTGTCATCGCCGGGAATATCAGCATATGAAACCCCTTGCCGCCACACCGCTTCAAAATTCTGCGTCATGAAATATCCCAGTCCGGCTTCAATATTGAACACGGTGCCATCCAGACTTTCATCACTGGAGCCGCTGCCACCCAGCGTCAATTCAAAATCCCCTTCCGTGTAAGCCATGGCGGCGGGTACGACAAACAACATGGATATTGTGATCAGCAAAAATATCAGTTTTTTCATTTTTCAAACTCCTTTTTATTTAGGTTTTCGTGCATTTTGTTAAACTACGGAAGTCTTAGTTGGTCGTGGGCACGGTTTTTTCGATGGTCATCTCATTGTTGACGTCCTTGACGCCTTCCACTTCTTTTGCGTATTCGCTGTTACTGGTACCGCCCGCTAAATTGTTTTGTTCATGATGCTTTTTCTCCTTTTTTTTGACTGTTGTTTTTTCGGAGTCGGTTTTCCCCTTTTCGGCTTTTAAAAATGCTTTCAGGTCGCTGGCGTTGCTGTCATAAACGAGCGAATCGGGCGCTATTTTCCCGGTTTTAACGATATTAAAGAGGAGATTGAGCTCGGCTTCAAAATTTTTCAAAATGGTATCCGGGTCAGGAACCAGCCCCTCATCTGTCACCAAACCGATTCCGACTTTACCGGCATAGCTGAAAATACTGATTCCCATGCCGACCCGACCGGCCCTGGGGACCCAGCCGATAAAATTTTCGACCTTCTTTCCCGAAAAATAGAGGGGCTTTGGCGGGCCGGGGACATTGGTCAGAACAGCCGTCGCCTTATTGCCGAAGAAATTGGAGGCCTTTTTGGCGATGGTCGCCGAGGATATCCCCAGCGCCCTTAACACCATAAACGCGACAGCGGCGTCCGGCGACTGTTTAAGATGATCCATCCGTCTTTTAACTTCTCTTAAGCGAAAAATCGGGTCTTCGATGTGGACCGGCAAGGCAAGAAAAACCAGGCTGAATTTATTGCCCAGTTCAAATGCGGTCCCGGGTTCACGGATGTTGACAGGAATTGCAGCGCGCAGCTCCGTTTCCCGAACCCTGTCACCTCTCATTATCAGATACTGTCGCAGCGCACCGGCGACCGAAGCGATGAGAACGTCGTTGATCGTGGCGCCAAGGGCTTTACCGATGGTTTTGACGTTTTCCAGTGATATGCGATTCGACCAGGCGACCCGCTTTCGAACGCCCAACGGCCCTTTAAAACAGGTTTTGGGATCAAACGGCATCATGGCGAGCCTGGTCAAAACTGTTGCCGTGTCAACAGACGCGCCGGAAGTGTTTTTGATGAGCGTTTTCAGATATGACGGTCTGGAGAACACTTTTGAGCCCTCTGCACTCAACTTTCCGCCGATTATTCGTGTCTTGTTGATTACTCCGGACGCGTTTGCGATCAATTGCCCGAGCGGCATGAAAGAAGGCGGTGTCCATTTCTTTTCCGGTCTGGCGCGTTTGGCTTCAAATAAGGGAATACCGGGTTCTTTGTCAGTGGTGGAGAGGATAACGTGGACCAGGGAAATGCCGTCGGCAATACAGTGATGCAGCCTGAAGAACAGCGCGCATCCTTTTTTATAATTTTCAATAAGATGGCATGACCACAGGGGTTTGTTCCTGTCCAACGGCATGGTCATCAAATCACTGACCATTCGTTGAAGCGCCGCCTTATCGCCCGCACCCGGAAGGGCTACCCGGTGAAAATGAGACCGGATATCAAAGTAGGGGTCAAACTCCCAGCTGGCGATGCCGTATCCCGATAATGGCATGACAACGCGTTGTTTGAACCGGTTAAACGCGCACAAGCGGTCTTCCAGGGTTGCGCAGGCTTCGTCATAATCCAGTGTTTCTTTAAATTCCATAATGCCGGTAATGATCATCAGATTTGTGGGATGATCCATATGCAGCCAGAAATTATCCGCATTTGTCATGGTCTCAGTCATAATGCACGTCCTTTGAAAAGCGATTATTGATCAGAAGACCGGGTCGACTCAGTTGAAGCGTCTTCTGCTTTATGCTTTATCGTCTTACACAATCCGTGCCAGAATTTTTGTATTCGCGATGTTAGCGATAATTGACTGGTTTAACGAGGATGTTTGGTTAAACCGGCAGAGGTGATTTGGGCAGGAGGGTGAACGGGACTGATCATATATGACCACTGATCATATGTTGCCAGTACATGTGGCAAAATCTTATCGACAGTGCTGCAACGCGTCGTTATACTTTTGAGTGTGAACAAATCAGATCGCAAAATCAAACCGTAAGCAATGATACATCAGGCATAACGAAACAACCAAATAAGGAGAAGATCGATGTTTCGACACATCCTCATTCCGCTTGACGGCTCCGGTCTGGCCGAATGCTCTGTTTCCTGCGCCGTGGCGTTTGCCCGGGCGTTCGGCGCCCGTGTCACGCTGTTGCGGGTTCTGGAAAAAGCGCAAAACGCAGAGTGTTTGCAGCCCATTGATCCGCTGGAATGGAGCATGTACAAAAGGGAGGCCAACGCCTACCTGGCTGAATTGGGGGCCCGGTTTGAAGCAGAGGGTATCAGCGCGGATTTTTTGCTAAAGGAGGGGCATCCGGCCCAGCGCATCATAGAAGCCATCCAGGAAAAGGGCATCGATTTGATGGTGCTCAGCAGCCACGGCAGAAGCGGCCTGAGCGGATGGTCTGCCGGCAGCGTGTTCCATAAAATCATCGCCCGCGCGCGCATCTCCATCATGATCGTCCGGGCATACCACTGGGATGAAAAAGATCCGTCCGCCCCGTTTCGCTTCAGCAGGATACTGGTTCCTCTCGATGGTTCGAAAAGATCTGAATTTGCCCTGCCCCCGGCAACCGCCCTGGCCCAGACCCACAATGCGGAACTTATGCTGGCCCATGTGGTAAACATGCCGGAAATGCCGCGATGGACCCAACTGACGCAGGAAGATGAGAAACTGGTAAACCGTTTGGTGGCGCGCAACCGTGAAGAAATGGGAAAACATTTTGAGACGGTTTTGCCCCGTTTGGCTGTAGAAGCCCGTACCCTTGTGGAAACATCCGACGATGCAGCCGCCCGGCTCCATGAACTGGTGACCGAGCAAAATGCGGACCTGGTGGTCCTGAGCGCCCACGGTTATTCCGGAAAATCGAGATGGACCTTCGGCAGCATCGCGCATACCTTTATCGCCTATGGCACCACACCGCTGCTTCTCGTGCAGGACTTCCCCCGCGACAAAATAGAGCCGACCGCGGCGGAAGCAGCGGCTGCTGAAAAAAAGGGGCATTAGAATGCTGACCCGCTCCGTCATTGGCCTGACAGGCAGTCCCGCCTGGCTCAACAATCGCTTAAATGCACAAAAAAGAGTGCTTTGGAAAGCCTACCGGCATTTCGTCCGGGAGGCCGAAAAGGAGTTTACCCGGTCTCCCGCATCCGAATGGCTTCTGGACAACTTCCACATCATCCAGGAGGCCTGGCGCAATATTCAGGAGGCGATGCCGGTACAATTCTACCGGCAACTGCCCAAGCTAAACACCTCCGCGCTCCGGGGCAAACCCCGCATCTACGGGGTCGCCCTGGAAGCCATCCAGGCATGTCAGGCGGACCTGAAAACCGATGAGTTAAAGGACTTTATCTCGACGTATCAGCAATCCCAAATTTTAGACATCGGTGAACTCTGGGCGCTTCCGGTAATGCTGCGGCTGGGTGTTCTCGATTATCTCACCCAGGCGGCGGGAAATCTTCTGGAACCGCAGGAAAGTGAAAAAGACTTTGCCCCGGCGGCCCTGCCCGCTCTGGAAACGGTTTCCGACGAGTCCATGGTCGCCCTGTCGATTCAGAGCCTGCGCAGCCTGGAGACCCAGGACTGGAAAGATTTTTTTGAACAGGTTTCCCTTGTGGAGCAGATCCTGAGGCAAGATCCGTCAGCGGCCTATGGTCTCATGGATTTTGAATCCCGGGACAGGTACCGGAAAGCCGTTGAAGCGCTTGCGGAAAAAACGCCTTACAGCGAAACCGAAGTGGCCCGGGAGGTGGTCCGGCTGGCGCAACAAGGCGGCATAAAAAATCCATCCGGAGCAGATCACCACAGCCATGTCGGTTATTATCTCATCGACGCCGGGCGCGCCCGGCTCGAAGCCCAAATGGGATTTAAGCCCGCCGCAGGGGCCGGTCTGAAGCGATGGCTCCTGAATCGTCCGACCCTGGTCTATTTGGGGACAATCGGGATTTTGACCCTGTTGATTCTGCTTTTGCTCATGGGTTACGGGTATAGCGCCGGCGCCGGGACTTTCCAGTTGTGCCTGATTTCGGTTTTTTCCCTGATCCCTGTTATCACCGCCGCTGTCACCCTGACCAATTGGGGCCTTACCCGCATCATCTCCCCCCGGGTGCTTCCGAAACTTGACTTTAAAGATGGCATTGCTGCCGATTGCCGCACTATCGTGGTGATCCCGGCCATGTTGAGCGATACCGATGAGATCGACACGCTGCTGCGCCAGGTGGAACGCCATTATCTGGGCAATCCCGATCCCCGCCTCTTTTTTGCGCTGCTGACCGACGTGGCTGATGCGCAAGAAAAAGAGAGCCCCGACGACCGGGAGCTGATTGCAAGGGCCATCACCGGCACCGAACGACTCAACCAGCGCTACGGGGCATCTGCCGGAGACGAGGCGGGGCATTCGCCCTTTTTTCTTTTCCATCGGGAACGAATGTGGAATCCCAAAGAAAACATATGGATGGGATGGGAGCGCAAAAGAGGAAAGCTCGATGAATTCAACCGCCTGCTCAGCGGAGACGAAAACACTTCCTATGTGGTCCGGATCGGGGATATGGCCGCCCTGTCGGATATCCGCTATGTCATCACCCTGGATGCCGATACCCTGCTGCCGCGCGAAACGGCCCATCGCCTGATCGGAACCCTGGCTCACCCCTTAAACCGCGTCCGATTCGATTCTCAAACCGGCGAAGGCATCACCGGATATACGGTTCTTCAGCCGAGAACGGAGATTCATCCGGTCAGTGCCAACCGATCCCTTTTTCCGGAATTTTTTCCGGAAGCAGCGGATTGGATCTGTATTCCACCGCAGCCTCGGACGTCTACCAGGACCTGTTCGGAGAAGGCATCTACACGGGCAAGGGCATCTATGATATTACCGCCTTTGAATGTATCCTTTTCCGGCGGGTTCCGGAAAATGCACTGTTGAGCCATGACCTCTTCGAAGGCCTTCATGTCCGGGTCGGCCTGGTGACCGATATTGTTTTGCTCGAAGAATACCCGCCCAGCTATCCGGTGTATGCGCGCCGGCTGCATCGATGGGTTCGGGGGGACTGGCAGCTTCTGCCCTGGCTTTTGTTTCGCAAACCCCATCCCGAAGCCATTTCCAGTCCCTACCGGATTTCGCTGATCGGCCGCTGGAAAATTCTCGACAACCTGATCCGAAGCCTGTTTCAGCCGGCAATGCTGGTTCTGCTCATCGCCGTATGGCTTTTGTTTCCCGGGCCGGTCATTGTGTGGACACTGCTCGCCCTGCTGTTGTCGGCGGCTCCTTTGGCACTTCAGGCAATCACACAACTTCCCTCACAATTGCGGGGTCGGGCGTCTCTGCGGGATACCGCGGCCAGCTTTCGGCTGTCGGGTTTGCGCTGGCTGCTGATGCTGGCATTTCTGCCCTATGAAGCCCTGATTACAATGGATGCCGTTTTCAGGACCCTCTACCGGGTTTGGGTTTCCCACAGGCGACTGCTGGAATGGACGACATCGGCCAGCACCGCCCGGGGGCTTGAGAACAAAGCCAAATCAGGCTGGTTCTGGCAGCGGATGTGGGGCGCTTTGATGATTGCCGCAGGCGTTTTTTTCCTGCTGAGCGCCTTTAATGCCACGGCTCTTTTCAGCGCAGCCCCGCTGCTGATTGCCTGGTCACTCTCTCCATACATCGCCTACCGGATCAGCCGGCCCGCAGAGATAGCGCAGGAGATTCTGGAGACCGGGCAGCGCTACCAGCTTCGCCGTCTGGCCCGGCGTACCTGGTTTTTTTTCGAACAGTTTGTGGGCCCCGAAGATTACTGGCTCCCGCCGGATCATTTTCAGGAATCGCCTCTGGGGCTTGTGGCCCACCGCACATCGCCCACCAATATCGGGCTTTTGCTGCTGTCTACCCTGTCGGCTTACGACCTGGGATATATCGGCCTCCCGCTGCTCTCCGCCCGTTTGCGCAACACCGTTGACGCAATGGAAAAACTGGAGCGGCATCGGGGTCATTTTCTCAATTGGTATGAAACCCGCAGCCTTCAGCCGCTTCAGCCCAGATATGTGTCCGCGGTGGACAGCGGGAATTTGGCTGCATGCCTCCTGACGCTGCGCCAGGGATGTGCCGGTTTGCAGAATGCCCCGATATTATGTTGGCAGCAATGCCAGGGCCTTCTCGATACCCTTGATGTGCTCGACGACATCGTGTCGAATTTAAAAAAGGAGGCATACGAGGCGGTCAGCCCGGTGAAATCCCAGTGGGACCATATCCGGAATCAAATTCTGGCCGTTCAGGACGAACCCAAGCAGTGGATACCCCTTTTGCATCAAATGGAAAAAGCGGTTTTGCCGGAACTGGACCAGCGCCTGGCCGACATGGTGGAAGCCAAAGGACATCTTTTGAACGCAGCGGATTTAAACACCCTGCGCCTGTGGACACAACGAATTCATTACCAGTTGCGCAATGCGCGGCGGGAAATTTTGCAACTCGCCCCCTGGCTTTCAATGCTCGATGACGTACCGGCGCTGTTGCAGTCCGCCAACACACCGGCAGCCGAGGAATGGAATGGGCTAAAGGGCTCGCTGCCGCTTATGCCGACTATCGATGAGGTGGAAGAAATTTGCGGGGCAGCTCTGGAACGCCTTGATCGGCTGCAGAAGGCACTGAATGCCATGGCCGCCACACAGGAGCGCGATGAAGCCGTGACGTGGTGCGCGCAACTCAAAGAGAGCTTGCTCTCGGCGCAGGAAAACGCCCGTTATATCCTGTCGGATTTCATGGAAATCGGTCGCCAGGCGGAAGCAATGGTGGCGGCCATGGATTTCCCGTTTCTGTTCAATCCGCAGCGCCAGCTTTTTCGGATCGGCTACAACGTGGATGCAGACGCCCTGGACGCCAATCACTATGATCTGATGGCCTCCGAGGCACGCATTGCAAGCCTGGTGGCCATCGCCAAGGGAGATATCCCCCAGAGCCACTGGCTGCATCTGTCCCGGCCGATGATGCGGGTGGATCATACACGATATCTGCTTTCCTGGAGCGGAAGCATGTTTGAATACCTCATGCCGATCCTTCTGATGCGGGAAAACGCATCCACGCTTCTGGGGCAAAGCGCCCGGGCCGCAGTGGCCCGCCAGATTGCTTTCGGAAAGCAGAAAAAAGTACCATGGGGGGTTTCCGAGTCCGCGTATTACCGGTTCAACGCGGATATGCACTACCAGTACCGCGCTTTCGGGGTGCCGGATCTGGGGTTCAAGCGGGGGCTGGAAGAAGATCTGGTCATCGCCCCCTATGCATCCCTTCTGGCGCTGACAATCCGGCCCCGGGCCGTGGTGGACAATATTGCCGCGCTCATCGAACAAAATGCGCTCGGTACGTACGGCTTCTACGAGGCGATAGACTACACACCGTCCCGGCTTTCCATGGGAGAAAAGCAGGCCGTGATCCGCTCGTTTTACAGCCATCACCAGGGCATGATTATGCTGTCTCTGGCCAATTATCTCACTGACGGGAAAATGATCAACCGGTTCCACAGTGATCCCCGGATTCAAAGCGCAGACCTCCTGCTGCAGGAGAAATCGTCGAATCAGGCGCCGCTTGAAACACTTCCGGAAATGGCGGCCGTCCGGCGGGTGACGGAAAAGCCGGAAATCGGGATGAATTCGTGGCCCGTGCCGGTCCATACCCCTTTTCCGCATGTCCACCTGCTTTCCAACGGCCATTACGGACTCTTTATCACCAGCGCCGGAGGCGGTTGCAGCTTTTGGGAGAAAACCGCTCTGACCCGGTGGCGCGCTGATACCACCCTCGACAACCAGGGGAGCTGGATCTATGTATGCGATCAGCAAAGCGGTGCGCTCTGGTCGGCCACTTATCAGCCCGTCGGAAAGGCGCCAAACAAGGCCGAGGCCCATTTTTCCCCCCATAAAGCCGACTTTCGAACAGAATTTCAAGACATAATGCTGCACACCGAAATCACCGTGCCGCCGGAGGATGCCATGGAAATCCGCCGGCTTACCATCACCAACCAGGGCCATCAAACCCGCCGTTTATTTGCCGCCAGCTACGGGGAGGTCGTCCTTGCCCCGCCGGAGGTCGACCGGCGTCATCCGGCTTTTAACAAACTGTTTATTGAAAGCCGGTTCATAGAAGAAATAAACGGGCTTTTCTTTCGGCGCCGCCCGCGCTCGGCGGATGAGTCCCCGATTTTTTTGGTCCACGGTCTGATCCTCCCGGAAGGCACAGCCGCCACAGGCGCCCATGAAACCAACCGGCTTCGGTTTCTGGGAAGGGGGCGGACGGTCCGCGATCCCCTTTGGCCCGGGCAGAACAAGACCGATGCGGATAAAAGCAGCGAAGCCACACTTGATCCGATCATGTCTCTGGGCCAGGAGATTGAACTGGAACCGAATCAGAAAATCCAGATCGCATGGTATACCCTGGCGGCAAATGCAGAGGAACTGGCCATGGAAACCGCCGAACGCTTCCGGAACCTTTCAGCCGTGGATCGCGCGTTTTCAAAGGCTGAAACAAATACCCGATCGGAGCTCCGGCAGCTGGAGCTTTCGAGTTCGGATCTGGCATCCATTGAAAAGCTTCTTTCCGTGATGCTCTATCCCCATTCGGTGCTGCGGGCCGATCCGCAAACGCTGGCGGCCAATACCAGGGGGCAGCCGGGGCTGTGGCCCCATGCCATATCCGGAGATTATCCCATCCTCCTGGTTCGCATCTCCAGCCAGGAGGAAACGGCCCTTGTCCAGGAGCTGCTTCGGGCGCATGCTTACTGGCGCAACCGCGGTTTTACAATCGATCTGGTCATTGTCAACATGAAGGAAAGCGGATATGCCCAGGAACTGCAGGGACAGATTCATCGGCTTTTGCAGCGCACCAACAGCGATGCGTGGGTCAACCGGCGCGGCGGCATTTTTCTGTTAAATGCCGATCAGATGGAACCAGCAGACCGCGTTTTGCTCGACACCGCCGCAAGGGGGATACTCGACGCGGATAAAGGCCCGCTGGCCGACCAACTGGCCGGCATTGACACCGCACCGACACCGCCGCTTCCGGATTTCATCCCGGGACCCGCCCCGGCTGAAACGCCGGCGCAGACACCGCCGCTTCGCCGCCCGGACGATCTTTTGTTCGACAACGGGCTGGGCGGATTCACGCCGGACGGGCGCGAGTACGTCATTTACCTGGCACCGGGGCAGATGCCCCCCGCCCCCTGGATCAACGTGATCGCCAATCCGGGATTCGGCTTTACAATCTCGGAAAGCGGATCCGGCAACACCTGGGCGGTTAACAGCGGCGAAAACCGGCTGACCCCGTGGCACAATGACCCTGTCTCCGATCCCCCGGCAGAAGCCCTTTACCTGCGCGATGAAGAAACAGCACAGATATGGTCGCCGACACCGCTGCCGGCCGGAGAACGCCAGCCCCACCTGATCCGGCACGGTGCCGGCTACACTGTCTTTGAACACCGCAGCCATGGGATTTGTCAGCAGATGCACCTGTTTACGCCTGTTGCCGACCCAATCAAGCTCATTTGCCTTCGTCTGGAGAACATGAGCGGACGGATGCGCCGGATAACAGCCACCTATTACGCGGACTGGGTGCTCGGCCCGGATCGGGAGGGCATGCAGCCCTTTATCGTAACGTCGTATGACAACGAAAATCATGCCCTGTTTGTGCACAATAGCTACAATACCGAATTCGGCGGGCAGGTGGCCTTTCTTTCGGCAGACAAACCGCTTCACGGGTTTACCGCCAGCCGCTCCGAGTTTCTGGGTCGCATGGGAGACTACCGGCGTCCGGCCGCTCTCGGACGGATCGGTCTGGCCAATGACATTACGGCGGGGATTGATCCGTGCGGCGCAGTCCAGGTCCACCTCAATCTGGCCCCGGGAGAAGTCCAGGAAGTCTGTTTTCTGTTGGGACAGGGCAAAAACCGGGAAGATGCGCAGCAGCTTGTGGCAAAATACCGCGAGCCGGGGCGCATCGATTCGGCATGGCAGGAGACAACAGCATGCTGGGAAGCGCTTCTGGGCTCCGTGACGGTTGAAACCCCGGATGCGGGCATGGACCTGATGCTCAACCGATGGCTGGTTTACCAGAATCTTTCCTGCCGCATCTGGGGGCGCTCGGCGCTCTACCAGTCGAGCGGCGCATTCGGTTTCCGGGATCAACTCCAGGATATGATGGGTATTTTGCACCACCGGCCGGAAATCGCCCGGGAGCACCTCCTGCTTTCCGCCCGGCACCAGTTCGCAGAAGGCGATGTCCTTCACTGGTGGCACCCGCCGTCCGGACGCGGGGTGCGCACCCGCATCACCGACGACCTGCTGTGGCTGCCTTATGTGACCGCCCATTACGTGAAAGTCACCGGCGACGGTTCCGTATTGGCCGAGCAAATTCCGTTTCTGCAGGCAAAGGAGCTCGAAGCCGAAGAGGAGGAACGATACGGCCATTATGAACACACTGCCGAAGGTTTCAGCCTTTATGAGCATTGCCTGCGGGCCATCCGGAAAGCCGCCACCCGGGGAAATCACGGGCTGCCCCTGATCGGTGCGGGCGACTGGAACGACGGCATGAACCGGGTGGGCATCGGCGGAAAAGGGGAAAGTGTGTGGCTGGGCTGGTTTCTGCGCGCCACCCTCATTGATTTTGCCGATGTATGCCGGCAGATGGACCAGGGCGGGCAGGCGGATACGTTTATCACCATGTCCCGGGAACTGCACCGTGATATCGAAGCGTCCGGATGGGACGGGGAGTGGTATTTGCGGGGATTCTACGACGACGGCGTACCGCTGGGCTCGTCTAAATCCGACGAGTGCCGGATCGACTCTATTGCGCAGTCCTGGGCCCTTCTTTCCGGCGGAGAGACGGATTTCTCCCGTGCCAAACGCGCCATGGAAGCGGTCCAAAAACACCTCGTAAAACCGGAGGACCAACTGATCCGGCTTTTTTCGCCGCCCTTTGATACCTCCCCGCGCGATCCCGGATACATCAAAGGATATCCCCCGGGCATCCGGGAAAACGGGGGACAGTACACCCACGCAGCAACCTGGGCCGTATGGGCCTTTGCCGAGTTGGGCCAGGGAGACCGCAGCGAAGCGCTTTTCCGGATGTTAAACCCCATATACCACGGGGATACCCCGGAAAAGATGGCCCGGTACCGGGTGGAGCCCTATGTCATCGCGGCCGATGTCTACAGTATGCCCCCGCATACCGGACAGGGCGGGTGGACCTGGTATACCGGATCAGGGTCCTGGATGTACCGACTTGGCCTGGAGGCGATTCTGGGATTTCGCCGCCAGGGAAATGTTCTTCGCATCTCCCCCTGCATCCCCGGGGCCTGGCCCGGATTTGCCATAACCTACCGCCACGGCGCATCAATTTACCATATTCAGGTCCGAAACCCGAAAGGCGTCAACAGCGGGATCGAACAGATCCTGCTCGAAGGCGAAGTCCTGGCCGGGACAGACATTCCCCTTTTGGATGAAAAGCGGCGATACGAGGTCGTGGTACACATGGG